>JAKDKP010000693.1 GCA_030453285.1 Propionibacteriales bacterium | reverse complement strand
AACTTCTGGGCCTCGCGGGGTCCGAGGACACGCAGCACCTGCTTCGGGTCGATGGCACCGGCGACCAACTGCTGGCCCACCGCCACCGAATCGCCGTCGGCGACGAGCATCCGTGAACGCCGGAGCACCGGGTAGGCGCTCTCCTCGGAACCGTCATCGGGGGTGATGACGATGCGCAGCTGCTTCTCCGCATCCTCGATGGTGACGCGTCCGGCCACTTCGGCGATCGGCGCGACACCCTTGGGGGTACGTGCTTCGAAGAGCTCCTGAATACGGGGCAGACCCTGCGTGATGTCATCCGCGGAGGCGACACCACCGGTGTGGAAGGTACGCATGGTCAGCTGGGTACCCGGCTCACCAATCGACTGGGCGGCGATGATGCCCACCGCTTCGCCGATGTCCACCGTCTTGCCGGTGGCCAGCGACCGTCCGTAGCACAGGGCACAGGTGCCGACGGCGGACTCGCAGGTCAGGACCGAACGGACCTTGATCTGCTGGATGCCTGCCGCAAAGAGCTCGTCGATGAGGACGTCGCCCACATCCGAACCGGCAGCCGCCAGGACCTTGCCGGCGTCGTCGACGACGTCGACGGCCATGGTGCGGGTGTAGGCCGAGTTCTCCACGGTCTCGTGCTTGCGCACGGTCCCGATCTCGTCGACGTAGGCGATCGGCACGTTCAGGCCGCGCTCGGTTCCGCAGTCGGCTTCGCGGACGATAACATCCTGCGAGACGTCCACCAGACGACGGGTCAGGTAACCCGAGTTGGCGGTCTTCAACGCGGTATCCGCCAGGCCCTTACGGGCACCGTGCGTCGCGATGAAGTACTCGAGAACCGACAGTCCCTCACGGTAGGAGGACTTGATCGGCCGCGGGATGATCTCACCCTTCGGGTTCGACACCAGGCCACGAATACCCGCGATCTGGCGCAGCTGCAGCCAGTTACCACGAGCCTTCGACGTCACCATCCGGTTGATGGTGTTCAACTCCTCCATGCCGGCCTGCATGGCCTCGGCGACCTCGTCGGTGGCCTTGCCCCAGACGTCGATCAGTTCCGAACGACGCTCGTCATCGGAGATCAGGCCCTTGTCGTACTGCGACTGGACCTTCAGCGCCTGCTCCTCGTACGGAGCGAGGATGGCCTTCTTGTCCATGTTGGAGGTGATGTCCGAGATGGCCACGGTGATGCCCGAGCGCGTCGCCCAGTTGAAGCCGGAGTCCTTGAGGTTGTCCAGGGTCTCGGCCGTGACGTTCTTCGGGTAGCGCTCCGCCAGGTCGTTGACGATCTCCGAGAGCACGTCCTTGCCGGTGACCTGGGCGACCCAGGGGTAGTCGGCCGGGAGCGTCTCGTTGAACAGGACCTGCCCGAGGGAGGTCTCGATCAGCGCCGGGGTGCCTTCTTCCCATCCTTCCGGGGCAGCCTGCTCGTCGGAGGGCACGAAGCCGTCCACGCGCATCTTCACCAGGGAGTTCAGGTGCAGGTCGCCACGGTCCATGGCCATGATCGCTTCGGCGACCGAGGAGAAGGCATGGCCTTCGCCGGCTTCCCCCGGACGCTTGGTGGTCAGGTGGTGCAGCCCGATGATCATGTCCTGCGACGGCAGTGCCACGGGGCGTCCGTCGGAGGGCTTGAGGATGTTGTTGCTGGAGAGCATCAGGATGCGCGCCTCGGCCTGGGCTTCGGGGCTCAGCGGCAGGTGGACTGCCATCTGGTCACCGTCGAAGTCGGCGTTGAACGCGGCACAGACCAGCGGGTGCAGCTGCAGGGCCTTGCCCTCCACCAGCATCGGCTCGAACGCCTGGATGCCCAGACGGTGCAGGGTCGGTGCACGGTTGAGCAGCACC
>JAKDKP010000692.1 GCA_030453285.1 Propionibacteriales bacterium | reverse complement strand
CCAGCGACCTGAAGTGCTATCACGGAGCTGCCAAGTTCTGGGGCGACGAGAACCGTCCGGCCTGGGCCCAGACCGGCGTGACGCCCGGCCACGAATTCGTCGGCGAGGTCGTGGGCGGTGCCGACGAGGCAACCGCTCATCACGGCGTCGCCATCGGTGACCGGGTGGTCTGTGAGCAGATCGTGCCCTGTGAGCAGTGCCGCTACTGTCAGCGCGGCCAGTACTGGATGTGCGGCCCGCACGACATGTTCGGCTTCCGCAACCACAACGGGGCGATGGCGCAATACATGATCATCCCGATCAACGCCCGCGTACACCCGGTCAGCAAGGATCTTCCCCCACACCACGCCGCCTATGCCGAGCCCTTGTCGTGTGCGATGCACGCGGTCGAACGGGCGTCGATCACGTTCGGTGATGTGGTCGTGGTGGCCGGCGCCGGCCCGATCGGGTTGGGGCTCATCGCGGGGGCCAGGGAGAAGAATCCCCTGAAGGTGATCGCTCTTGATCTTGATGATGCCAAGCTCGACCTGGCCAAGGCGTGTGGTGCCGACTTGACGATCAACGTCGCCACCACCGATGCGGTGGCGAAGATCAAGGAGTTGACCGATGGGTACGGTGCCGACGTCTATCTCGAAGGCACCGGCCACCCCAGCGCTGTCCCGCAGGGACTGAATCTGCTCCGCAAACTGGGCACGTACGTCGAGTACTCGGTCTTCGGATCCGATGTCACCGTCGACTGGTCGATCATCTCCGATGACAAGGAACTCGACGTCCTTGGTGCACACCTCGGCCCGCACTGCTGGCCCGCCGCCATCAAGTTGCTCGAATCGGGCAAGCTTCCGCTGGAACGGATCTGCACCGACCAGGTGGGGTTGGCCGACTTCCAGAAGGCGTTGGATCTGGTGGCTGACACCGGCGGCGCCTCGGTGAAGGTGTCGATCCTGCCGAACGGTCTGCCCGGCAGCGGCATCGACGCGCCCACCGTGGATGGCGGCACCACATGAGGAGCGCCACCCCGGCCGACAGGGGCGCCGGTGCGGCCCCCGAACTGAACGACACCATCGACCCCGCCAACGAGACCCGGCTGGACAAACTCGGCATCCCGTACGTGCTGCGGTGGGGCTTCCTCGGGGTGCTCGTGTTCATGACCGGCAACGGTGTCGAGTCCAACTTTGTCGCCCCGCACATGCAGGCGCTGCTCGGTTCTACCGAGAAGACGGTCGCGGCGATCATCGCCACGTACAGCCTGGCGGTGATGGTCGGCAGTTACCTGTCCGGCGCGCTGTCCGACCTGTTCGGTCCACGCCGCGTGATGGCCGTCGGTGCGGGCATCTGGCTCGTCTTCGAGGTCGTGCTGCAGTTGGGGCTCGCCGCCGGCAGCCTTCCGGTCACCTTCGTGGCGTATTTCCTGCGCGGCTTCGGTTTCCCGCTGTTCGCCTTCGCCTTCCTGGTCTGGGTGAACGTGGTCACCCCCAGGCAACGCAACGGTGCTGCGGTGGGTTGGTTCTATGTGATGTTCACCGGCGGACTGCCGACACTGGGTTCGCTGTTCGCGATCGGCGCGATCGCCGGATTCGGCGGTGGCACCAAGGGTGAGACCGGTGCCATGTGGGCCTCGATCGCCCTGGTCGTAGCCGGCTTCCTGATCGCGTGGTTCGGCGTCAAGGACCACCGCGGCGACGTGCGGATCGCACCGGCCGGCGAATCGACCGCAGCCGTACTCAGCTCGGGGATCCGGCTCACCGTCCGCCGGCCGAAGGTGTTGATGGGCTTCCTGGTGCGCTTGATCAACACCGCTCCGGAGTTCGGCATGTTCGTCATCCTGCCGGTGGTGATCGCCGACGA
>JAKDKP010000077.1 GCA_030453285.1 Propionibacteriales bacterium | reverse complement strand
CGCACGAGTGAACACCGCCGAGGTCGCCGTCCTCGCGACTGCCGACGACCCCCGGCTCGATCGGATACGTGACCTGGCGCCCCACCTCGGCGCACCGGTCACCGTACGAACCGATCCGTCGGCCTGTCTGCTCTCCGGGCCGCTCACCACCGGCGAGGCCGCGGCGCTACGGCAGCTGGGCGCCGAGGGCCACATCGATCTCCTCATCCGGCCGGACATCCCCACCTCCGCCAGACGACTGGTGATGCTCGACGTCGACTCGACGATGATCCGCAACGAGGTGATCGAACTCCTGGCCGAGGAGGCAGGCTGCGGAGACCGGGTCGCCGACATCACCTCGCGCGCCATGGCCGGCGAGTTGGACTTCACCGGCTCCCTGACCGAACGGGTCGCCCTGCTGGCCGGACTCGATGCCGGCGCCATCGACCGGGCACGCGAGCGGATGGAGCTCACCTGCGGCGCGGACCGCCTCGTTGATGAGCTGCACGCTGCCGGGCACGTGGTGGCCGTGGTCAGCGGCGGTTTCACCCCGTTCACCGAGCATCTGCGCGACCTGCTGGGCCTTGATCACGCACGGGCGAACACCCTGGAGGTCATTGACGGCCAGCTCACCGGAC
The DNA here is from genome assembly GCA_030453285.1 of Propionibacteriales bacterium. Taxonomy (GTDB): domain Bacteria; phylum Actinomycetota; class Actinomycetes; order Propionibacteriales; family Propionibacteriaceae; genus Carbonicoccus. Next base: position 7,526 of record JAKDKP010000077.1, on the reverse strand, counting down.
GGGTGCTCGGCGAGATTGTCGATGCCGAGGTGAAGACCCGCACCCTGATCGAGGTGGCGGCCTCGTACGACATTCTCCTTGAGCACACCGTTGCCATTGGTGACGGCGCCAACGACCTGGGCATGATCACCGCCGCCGGGATCGGCATCGCCTTCTGCGCCAAGCCAGTCGTGCGGGCCGGCGCCGACGCCAGCATCTCGGTGCCTCGGCTCGACGCGGTGCTCGCCCTGCTCGGTGTCGGCGCTCCGGGCCGCTAGGCTCGCAGGACCATGACCGATCTGCACCACACCCCGACCGATGAGGTCGAAGCCACCCGGCGGAGTCGGCTGCCCGCCGCGATCCGCGCCATGCGGCCCAAGCAGTGGACCAAGAACGTCCTGGTCCTGACCGCCCCGTTGGCCTCGGGTCAGTTGTTCCAAGTCGACGTGATCTGGCGGGTGGCATTGGCATTCGTCGCCTTCTGCCTGGTCAGCGCCACGGTGTATCTGATCAACGACGCCCGCGACGTCGAGGAGGATCGGCTCCACCCCAAGAAGCGATTCCGCCCGATCGCCGCCGGTGAGCTGAAGGTGCCGGCCGCGCTGACACTCGCGGCGATCAACGGCGTGCTCGGGTTCGCCATCGGCTACCTGGTGTCGATTCCGCTGGGGATCGTGCTGACGGTCTATCTGGCGGTGCAGATCGTCTACTCCGTCTTCCTCAAGCACCTACCGGTGATCGATCTCGCGATCGTTGCCTCGGGATTCCTGCTCCGCGCGATGGCGGGCGGTCTCGCCGCCGGCATCGCCTTGAGCCAGTGGTTCCTGCTGGTCGCCGCCTTCGGTTCGCTGTTCATGGTGGCCGGCAAGCGTTACTCCGAAATGGTGGCGCTCGGCGCCGAGGCGGGCACCCGTCGTTCCCTGGAGCGCTACTCCAGTTCATATCTGCGCTTTGCCTGGACGATCGCCGCGGCGATGGTGCTGATGGCGTACAGCCTGTGGGCCTTCGAGAACGGCCACAAGGGGCCGTGGGACGTGCCGTGGACCACGATTTCGATCGCCCCGTTCACCCTCGCGCTCTACCAGTACGCCCTGGAGGTCGATCGTGGAGAGGCCGGTGAACCCGAGGACGTTGTGCTGTCGGATCGCGTCCTGCAGTGTCTCGGTCTGGTCTGGCTGGTGCTGGTGTCGGTGGCGGTGTTCGTGAAATGACGCGTACCGAGATGGCCGATTCCCTACCAGCTCGTCTGCACGGTTGGGGACGGGCGATGAGCACCTGCAGTCAGGTCCGCCGGATCACCTCGGTCGATGAAGCGGTGGCCATCGTACGAGAGGCCGCCGGTTCCTCTTCCTCGATGGGCCGTCGAGGTCTGACCGCGCGCGGGCTGGGTCGCAGCTACGGCGACCCGGCACAGAACTCGGGCGGGTTGACCCTCGACGTGACCGGTTTGGACAAGATCATCTCCGTCGATGCCACCGGTGACGCCGACCCTGTCGGCGGCGAACCGACCGTCGACCTGCAGGCCGGGGTCAGCCTGGACACCTTGATGAAGGTGCTGCTGCCCTTCGGACTGTGGATCCCGGTGCTACCCGGCACCCGCCAGGTGACCATTGGTGGCGCCATCGGTGCCGACGTGCACGGCAAGAACCACCACACCCAGGGCAGCTTCGGCAACCACGTCCGCAGCCTGGATCTGCTCACCGCCGACGGCGAGATCCACCACCTGACACCCGGCGGCGACGAGTCCGACCTGTTCTGGGCCACCGTCGGCGGGATGGGCCTGACCGGTCTCGTCCTGCGCGCAACGGTTGCGGTGCAGCGCGCGGAGACCGCGTACTTCACCGTCGACACCGATCGGGTCGGCGGCATCGACGACCTGATGACACAGATGACCGCCCGGGATGCCGACTACACCTATTCGGTGGCGTGGTTCGACGCGGTCACCAGTGGCGATCGCATGGGTCGTGCGGTGCTGACCCTTGGCAACAAGGCCACCGTGGACGAGCTGCCGCGCACCCTGCGTCGCCAGCCGCTGGCGTTCACCGCACCCAGCTTCGGCACCGTGCCACCGGTCTTCCCCAACGGGATGGTCAACGCGCTGACCGCCCGCGCGTTCAGTGAGTTCTGGTACCGCAAGGCGCCGGCCCATCGGGTCGGCGAGATCCAGAACATCACCCAGTTCTTCCACCCGCTCGACATCGCCCAGGACTGGAACAGGGTGTACGGGCCGGCAGGCTTCCTGCAGTACCAGTTCGTCGTCCCGTTCGGCGCCGAGGACACCTTCCGGCAGACGCTGGAGGTGATCACCTCATCGGGGCACTACTCCTGCCTGAACGTGTTGAAGCGGTTCGGCGAGGCCAATCCGGCTCCGTTGTCGTTCCCCACGCCAGGCTGGACGCTGACTGCCGACTTCCCGATCAAGCCTGGCCTGGACGCCTTGTGTCGACGTCTGGACGAGCTCGTACTGTCGGTCGGCGGGCGGCTCTATCTGGCCAAGGATTCCCGGATGACGGCGGCCGACCTGCGCCAGATGTACCCCCGGCTCGACGAGTTCCGGGCCGTACGGGAGCGCGTCGACCCGCGCGGACTGTTCACCTCCGACCAGGCTCGACGCCTGGAACTTTGATCATGATCACCCACGAGAGGACCTTGTGATGATGGACGCTGTGGGCGCTCCCCAGACCCTGCTGCTGCTCGGCGGCACCTCCGACATCGCCTTGGCGGTGGCACGCAAGTACGCCTCGGCCCAGCCGCTGAAGGTGATTCTCGCCGCCCGGGCGACCGAACGGCGGTCCGCTGCCGCCGCCGAGTTGGAGGGGTTGGGCTGCACGGTCAGTGAGGTGGACTTCTCCGCTCGCGCCTCAGCGACGCACGCGCAGACGATCGAGGAGTGCTTCGCCGACGGGGACGTCGATGTCGCCGTGGTGGCCTTCGGCATCCTGGGTGAGGCCGAGCAGGCCTGGACCGACGCCGACCATGCCCTCGAACTGGCCGAGATCAACTTCGTGGCACCGATGCACACCGGAGTGCTGCTCGCCGAGCGGATGAAGGCGCAGCGGCATGGCACGATCGTCGCCCTGTCCTCGGTGGCCGGTGAGCGGGTGCGGCGATCCAACTTCGTGTACGGGTCGACCAAGTCCGGCATGGACGACTTCTACACCGGCCTGGGGTACGCCCTCGACGAGTTCGGCGTGAATGTGCTCGTGGTCCGACCCGGCTTCGTCCGTTCCAAGATGACCGAGGGCCTGAAGGCTGCTCCGCTGGCGACCACGCCCGAACAGGTGGCCGAGCTCACCGTCGCCGCTGTCCGTACGGGCAAGGAGCAGGTCTGGGCGCCGAAGTTGTTCCAGCTCGTGATGATCATCCTCAAGCTCGTCCCGCGTCCCATCTTCCGGAAGCTGCCGTTCTGAACCGAAGCGACCTGGGAGGTGTGCGATGGAAATCATGATCGTGGTTGGCATGGTGGCCATCGTGCTGGTGGGAATCGTCGCCTTCGCCGTCAGTCAACACGCGCGCCAGGAACGCATCTCAGCCATGCGGGCCTTCGCCGACAAGCAGCGGTGGGACTACGTCGAGCAGGATGACAGCTACGCCAAGAAGTGGCCTGGACCTCCGTTCAGCAACGGGGGCACCGCTCAGGACCTGATCTCTGGCGAGCATCGGGGCCGACGATTCCTGGCCTTCACCCACACGTACACGACCTCGTCGTACAACGGCACGACGACCACCACCCAGACCCACGTGCACGCGGTCCACACCCTGACGCTGCCCGAGCGTGTGCCGATGCTCAGTGTCGGTGCCGAGGGGATCTTCGGCGGCAAGGTCGCCGAAGCCTTCGGCTTCGCTCGGGTCGACGTCGGCGACTCGGACTTCGACGAGATGTTCAAGGTCAAGTCCGAGGACCCCGCCTTCGCCCGCGCCGTACTGGGTGCGAAGCTGGTGGAGCACCTCAAGTCGACCGGTCCGTGGGAGTGGCGTTTCGCCGACGACACCATGATCAGCATCGACAAGGGCAAGCTCGAACCCGAGACGATCACTGCCCACCTGGATCGGATGATCGAGGTGCTGGATCGTGTCGACGAACGCATCTGGCCCGGTGGTCAGGGACATCTGCGCTGAGTACGCTGTCCCCGCCCAGTCCACGGGCCGCACCGAACAACAGGAGTTGATCATGGTTCTCGAGGTCGCCGACATCCACGTCACCGATCGCGAAGGATTCATCGTCGCCTACCGGTCCGCGGTGGAGGTGCTGCGCACCTGCCCCGGCTGCCGTTCGGTCCGGATGACCGCCGGCGTCGAGTCACCGGAGAAGTTCACTCTGCTCGTGGAGTGGGATTCGGTCGAGGCGCATCTGGAGAACTTTCGTGCCACCGACCGCTTCACCCGATGGCGCGCCGCGATCGGACCTTTCTTTGCCGAGCCGCCGGTGGTGGAGCACTTCACCGACGTCGACTGACTCGGGGGGCCGCAGTCCGGTCTCAGCGCAGTCCGGTCTCAGCGCAGTCCGACAGTGGTGAGTCCGGCAAGAGTGGCGATCAGCGCAAAGGCGATGCCGAACAGCACGTGCATCCGGCGATGGCGGGTGAGCACCGCCACGAACTCACGGAGGAAGGCGCTGGGCAGGTAGTAGGCGGCGGTCCGGGCGCCGACCGACTGAGCCTTCAGACCCAGGTCTCGCGCCAGCAAGGCGGCCCGCATCACGTGATAGCTGCTGGTCACCACCAGCATCGTGGCGGTGTGTCCGGATCGGTCGAGCAGATCGCGGGAGAGCCGCAGGTTCTCCTCGGTGTTGCGGGCTCGGTCCTCGGTGATGATGGCCTCGGCCGGGATGCCACGGCTGATCAGGTACTCGGTCATCGCGGTCCCTTCGGCCACCGGTTCGTCGGCGCCCTGCCCGCCGCTGGGAACCAGGACTGGCTGCCGCCCCTCGGCCACGGCGTACCGCCAGATCTCGATCGCCCGGTCGAGCCGGCCCGCCAGCAGGGGTGGCACCTTGCCCCGGATCAGGCCGGAGCCGAGGATGACGATGCCGTCGGCCGGCAACCGGACCGACATCTGGGAGTACGCGTACGACCAGATCAGCAGCACGGTGAAGAAGATGCCTGCGTACGCCAGACACAGCAGCAGGAAGACGGCCATCGCCACCAGGACGGGTTGCCAGGTCACGAACAGCGCCACCGCGAGAACCGGTGCCGCAATCAGGCCGATCCCGGCGAGCAGGGACAGCAGGTTGCCGACGCTGCGGCCCTCCTTCCTGATCATGGTGAACCCGTTCGCGATCAAGAAGACGATCAACGCCAGCACCGTGAAGGGGAGCAGAGCTGCCAGGAAGATCAGTGGCAGTAGCCCAATCGGACTGAACCAGGTCGCCAGTTCCGCGATCGCCCCCAGCCCGAACCAGACGACGGCCAACAGCAGCACTCCATTGCGGAGTCGGCGACGATCCGCAGCGACGGACCGCCGATACCACCAGAAGCTGATCACGGCCAGGACGATGCTCATGGATCCCATTCAATCGTGAACCGCCCGTGGCCCTGATTCGGGCCCCGGGGGGTGTCCGACCTGATGGTCAGCCCATCGTGCGTTGTCCGTCGATCGCCTCCCGGATGATGTCGGCGTGCCCGGCATGCTGGCTGATCTCGGCCAGCACGTGCAGCGCGACCCGGCGGGTCGACCAGGACGTCCCCTGCTCGAACCAGGGAGCCTCGGGCAGCGCGTGCTGCTCGTCGAGGTCAGCGGTCCGGATGATCTCCTCGCTCGCCGCGGCGACGTCGGCGACCCGCTGCCGGAGCACCGGAAGAGTCTCGGCGTCACTGAGCACGAACCGGGTGTCCTCCCATTCGCTGTCGGACCAGTCGCCGCTGTTGTCGGCCGCCTCGGCGTCGACGGCATCCCAGTCCACGTCGGACTCGTACACCCCGGAGCCGCCGAAAGTTTCTGCCCCTCGTACGGCGAAGGCGAACCACTGCTCCTCGGTGTCGGCCACGTGTTTGAGCAGGGAGGCGATCGTCAGTGCGCTGACCGTGCTGGCGGTCCGCGCCTGCTCCTCGGTCAGCCCTTCGGCGGTCTGCAGCAGGAACCCGCGGTGCCGGGTCAACACCTCGATCAGGGTGTCGCGCTCGGTGGTGGGGTGGTTGGTCATGGCTGTCTCCGTCGTGTGGGTGTGTGACCGGCGCCCGATGCTCCGATGAGAAGGACTCTAGGATTCCATCCGGACACTTTCGGTCCGCTGCGATCCTGACCCCGCCAGGGTGGTTCGTCCGGTTCGACACGCTTCCTCGTTCCTCGGGAGCTACTCGTTGCAGTGGCGTTGGTTGAGGAGGGAGGCCGTTTTCGGCCGAACGTGTCGAAACCAATGGCTCGTCGTTGGCCTGCTCATCGGTGGGGATGGGACGCATGCAGGCAAGCGGTCGGGAGACTTCGGCCCACGTCAGGCAGTGCGGGTGGACCTCCCACTCAGACCGGCGGAACGCCGTGGCGGCGGCTGCTGAACGTGCGGTCCTTGGTGGCGGCGGCAGCAAATCTCGCGACCAGTTCGCCGCGGACCTCACCGGGGTTGATGATGCCGTCGATCACCAGGTCGCTGGCCAGCCGCAGCACATCGATGTCCAGCTCGTACTCCTCGCGCAGCTGGGTCACATAGGCCTCGCGCTCACCCACGTCGGCGATGGCGTTGATCTTGTTCGCATAGACCGCGTTGATCGCGGCCTCGGGACCCATCACCGCGATCTTGGCGGTGGGCAGCGCCAGGCAGGCATCGGGCCCGAAACCCGGACCACACATGGCATACAGGCCGGCACCGTACGCCTTGCGCACGATCAGCGAGACGGTCGGCACGGTCGCCTCGGAGACCGCAGTGATCATCTTGGCGCCGTGCCGGATGATGCCCTGCTTCTCGACCTCGGAGCCGATCATGAACCCCGGCACGTCGGCCAGATACAGCAGCGGAAGGTTGAAGGCGTCACACAACCAGATGAACCGGGCAGCCTTGTCGGCGGAGTCGACGAACAGCACCCCGCCCTTGACCAGCGGTTGATTGGCGACGATCCCGATCGGCTGGCCGGCCAGCAGCCCGAAGCCGGTGACGAGCTCGGCGGCGAACAGGGGCTTGCACTCGAAGAACGAGTCCTCGTCGACGATCGCGTTGATCACTTGGTTGATGTCGTAGCCCGCCGACTCCGAGGCCGGCACCAGATCGTCGGTGAACTCACGGGCAGGGTCACTGGGTGCGTACGACGGCGGAGCACTGTGCCAGTTCTGCGGCAGATAGGAGAAGAATGCGCGCGCCTGCTCGATCGCGTCGGCGTCGTCGGTGGCGAGTTGATCACCACACCCCGAGATCGAGGCGTGCATCCGGGCTCCGCCCATTTCCTCGAGGGTGACCTTCTCCCCCACCACCATCTCGGCCATCCGGGGAGACCCGAGGTACATCGATGCGTTCGCCTCGACCATGATCACGGTGTCACAGAAGGCCGGGATGTACGCGCCACCGGCAGCCGACGGGCCGAACAGGCAGCAGATCTGCGGCACCCGCCCCGACAGCGCGA
>JAKDKP010000076.1 GCA_030453285.1 Propionibacteriales bacterium | reverse complement strand
CGCGACGACAAGGTGGTGGCCGCCTGGAACGGTTGGGCGATTGCCGCCCTGGCCGAAGCCGGCATGGTGCTGGGGCGTCCGGAGTGGGTGGAGCACGCCCGGCTGGCGGCCGAGCACGTGTGGTCAGCCCACTGGGTCGACGAACGCCTACGTCGCACCTCGCGTGATGGTCGGCCGTCCGCCGCCCCGGCCGTGGCCGAGGATCACGCCGCGCTGGCGCACGGGTTGGGCGTGTTGGCGCAGGCAACCGGCGATCCGGTCTGGCTGGGGCGTGCCGAGCAGTTGTTGATCTTGCTTGATGAGCACTTCGCAGCCGAGGACGGAGGCCTGTACGACACAGCCGACGACGCCGAACAGTTGTATGCCCGCCCCCGCGACCTCGCCGAGAACGCCACCCCATCGGGTGCGAGCGCCGCGCTGATGGCCTATCGACTGCATGCCCGGCTGACCGGCCTACAGCGCTGGACCGACCGGGCCAATGCCATCTCCGCCACCACAACCGAGCTTCTCCGCCGAGCCCCTCGGGCAGCCGGCTGGCCGCTGTTCGATGCGATCACCGAGCGCGGCCGTGGCCCGGTCGAGGTGGCGGTGCTCGGCAGTGGACCAGTCGCTGAGGAGTTGATCAAGAGCGCCTGGCGTCACGCTCCTGCCGGTTCGACGGTCATCGGCGTGCCCGAGCCAGTGCCCGGATTCGCCGTACTGGAAGGGAAGTCCGCGATCAACGGACAGCCGACGGCGTACGTCTGCCAAGACTTCACCTGTCAGCGGCCCGTGCACACCCTCGATGGTCTGGTCGAACAACTCTCCTGACCCGAGCCAGTGCTGGCACACTCGCCGGCCTGGAGGGAGAGCCGAGCGGCGGCGGCACACTGGATCGCCGGACCATCCTTCCGCCACGGCGGCGGCGCGCGACTCAGATGGTCGGGGAGTTGAGGCAGGCGGCGACCAGAGCCCGTAGTTCGCCGGTCGGCTTGCTCCGACGAAGGGCCAGCCTGGCTGTCAGGTACGGGGCGGGAGCGCGGATCGGCCGGAACACGATCCCCGGGTTGCGGAGCTGCCCGGCTTGGGCGGCAAAGTAGACCGTCCACGACGGCGGACCACTGGCGATCGCGGCCAACGTGTCCTGGTCGGTGCTGAAGTTCGGGCCCATGATGGGGACGAAACCCGTCGCGGCGCAGCTGTCGACGATGAGGTCGTGGAGCACCGGGTTGCGCCGGCGACTGGCGATTCTCAACGGAAAATCAGCGAGGTCTGCGAGAGCCACCGCCCCTGTGCCGCCGCCGACCGGATGCGCGTCGGGGAGCGCAACGACGAGCCGGTCGTCCCACACCGGGATGGCATTCAACGACGAGCCCTCCGGCAGCTCACCGTGGAACAGTGCGGCATCGAGGTCCCCGCTCGCGACGTGTCGCAGCCGCGTCGCGAGCGTCAGCGAGACGAGCTCGAGCGAGGCGGCGGGTGCCTGCTGGGCGAAACTTCGCAGGATCACCTCAAGTCTTCCGCCGAGCCCGGTACTGGTGCCCAGCCGAACGGTGCGGTTTCGTTCGTGTCGCAGATCGTCGAGGTCGACCCGCGCCTGCTCGGCAGCGTCGAGTATCCGATGGGCGTGGGGCAGGAAGCGGAAACCGGCAGTGGTGAGCGTCACGGTGCGGGTCGTTCGATCGAACAGGTCGACGCCGAGCTCGCGCTCCAAGCGACGCACTTGCTGGCTGACCGCCGATTGGGCGATCGCCAGCTGTTCGGCAGCACGCCCGAAGTGCAGTTCCTCGGCGACAGCCCGGAAATAGCGCAACTGACGTCACTCCACCAGCACAGTGTATTGACCCAGACTGTATTGACCACACAGGGTATTGACCCGCCTGTGGTGAGCACGCTGCGGAGAAGCTTCGCCGTGTCTGGGCATGACCGAGCTGTGCCGTGCGGCCGATGCAGCTCGGCTCATTGATCGCGGATCGAGATCGGAGCCGTCTCGAACTGCCCGTTGATCGCCCACCGGTGGTCACGTTTGCTGGATGACAGCCAGACCATCGAAACGAGTCGAGGAGCGCCCTATGCCAACCGCTGATGTCAACGGCACCGAGATCTACTACGAGGACGAAGGGCGCGGGCCGGCGCTGCTGTTGGTGCACGGGTGGGGAACCAGCGGGCGGGTCTGGGGTGCCCAGCAGGTCGATCTGATCGCTGATCATCGCGTGGTGACCATCGATTGGCGGGGCTGCGGTCGGTCGGGCCGCCCGTCTGCCGGCAATGACATCGCCACGGTGGTCAACGATCTGGCCGCCGTCATCACCGCCGCTGACGTTGAACAACCGGTGGTCATCGGTTCCTCGGTCGGCGCGGCGTTCGCCACCGAACTCGCCCTGGCCCACCCGGGTCTGGTTTCGGGGGTCGTTCCCGTTGGCGGGACGGCCCACTGGGCGAGCCAGGGCATGGACCTGCCGGCCATCCTGCACCAGCTCAGCGATCGGCGACCCGGATTCGTCCAGGGCTGGGTGCCGAATTGGTTCGCCCCCGGCGCCTCCGAGGCGCTCATCGCCTGGACCGTGCGACAGATCCTTGACGCCGCGCCCTTCATCGACGGCCAGGTCGTCTCGTTGTCGACGTACGACCCCCGGCCCCGGCTCGGCGCGTTGCCGGTGCCGATCCACTACCTGCACGGTGAACTGGATGCCGAGATCCCGGTGGCCGTCGCCGAGGATTGCGCTGCGTACACGCCGGGCGCCACGGTCACGGTCATACCCGGCTGCGGGCACATGCCGCACCAGGAACAACCAGCAGCGTTCACCGCCGCGCTGCGAAGCGTGCTCGATCAACTACGCCCCGTCGCGGCCTGAGGAGGAGCCCATGCCCATCGCAACGACCTCTCTCTCCGGCGGCTCGACCGCCGTCCACTACGACACCTACGGAAACCCCGCGGCGCCCACCGTTGTGCTGATCCACGGGACCGGCGCCGACGCGCGGCAATGGCTGCACCTCGCGAACCACCTGAAGGATCGCTTCCACATCCTCGCGCTCGATTTGGCGGGCTCGGGTCGAACCACCGGCCCGGAAGGTTCGGTCGCCCTCGACGACCTGGCCAGCCAGGTGCGTGCGGTCGTCCACCACGCCGGCATCAACAGTTACCACCTGCTCGGTCATTCCCTGGGCGCGATGGTCGCCGCCTCGATCGCAGCAGCCTCCCCCCAGCGCATCGCCTCCTTGGTTTTGCACGCCGGCTGGGTCCACGCCGATGTCGAGATGACTGCCACCTTCGAGCAATGGCGCACCCTGCTGGCCACCGGGGGAAACGCGCTCCTCGCCGAAGCCATCGCGCTGCAGGCATTCGGGCCCCACTACTGGGCCGGGGTGGCCGACCTCGACACCCACCGTCGCCTGGTGGCACAGATGGCTTCGACGATCGCGCCCGGTACTGATCTGCTGATCGGGCTTGACCTCGCCATCGACCTCACCACGGCTCTGTCTGCGATCACTGCGCCCACGCTGCTTCTGCACAGCCGTCACGACCGCATCGTTCCCAAGGCTCGACGTGATGCGCTGAGCGCTTCGCTCCCGCACGCCCACGTCGTGGAACTGGACCAGGGCCATGCGGCACCGGCGATCGACCCCGATGGCTTTGCGGTCGAGGTGTCGCGGTTTCTGGCGACTCATGCCCGCCCAAGGCATTCGATCGAACATCGATGAACGGGTCATCGATCGTGCACGGATCGGCGGCTCGATCGCCGACGAGTTGGCGTTGCCCCTGGATCGGCTCCGCCAAGCCTCTTGTCTGACCGGAGACGGGGGTTGGGGCGCGCGAAATTCCGGAATGGATACGGTCGCGTCGGCACTTCGAGCGGGAAGGCAGCCCGCTCCCACAACGAGTCCAGACTTTCGCTCACCGCGGGATCGTCAAGGGCCCGCTGTCGGTCAGGGCGAGCTCGGCGAATCGCTCGCCGATCAGGCGATGGGTGGCGGCGTCGGGGTGCAGGTTGTCCGGCAGCGAGTGCTCGGCGCTGTCGGCCTCCCCGTACAACTCGAGGCCGCTCAGCAGGTGCAGGTGAGGGTCCTGGTCGGCGCGTTGCGCCACGATCCGTGCCAGCTCCTCGCGGATCACTCGGAGCGTCAGCTGGCCAGCGGCGATCCCATCCGGATCACCCGTCGCGATGAAGCTCATCTCGCCGCGACCCAGCGCCGCCATGTCGAACGCGCCGGGGCCAGGGGTGTCCTCGTGGATCGGACACAGGGCCGGGGAGATCACCAGCAGGGGAGTGTCGGGGTGGCCGTCGCGGATGGTGTCGAGGAAGCCATGCACCGCAGGGATGAAGGCCCGCCGACGCATCAGGTCGGCATTCACCAAGTTGATGCCGATCTTGACGCTGATCAGGTCGGCGGGCTGATCCCGCATCACCCGCGCCATGAACGGGTCCAGCAGGGCGCTGCCACCGAAGCCGAGATTGACCAGGTCGACACCGGCGGAGCGCGCGGCGACGACGGGCCAGATGTCGGTGGGGTTGACGGCGTTGGAGCCGTGGCTGATCGAGCTCCCGTGGTGCAGCCACACGGGTTGGTCGCTGGCGGTCGCCGGCTCGATGGGGGCATCGGCGCGCAGGGCAACCAACTCGGTCATCTCATTGTGCGGCAACCAGATCTCGACGTCGGCCAGCCCGCCCGGCAGGTCGAAGTGCACCGTGCCGGGTTCGCCGGGACGCAGCTCGGTGCCCCCGGTCGTCATGTCGATCGCCAGCACGTTGCCGCCGGGGATGCTCTCCCGCCCACGGAGTTCGCCGTCCACCACCAGGTCGTACGAGCCGTGCGGCCTGGCCGGGGCGCCGGGGATGTAGCGGCGCGTCGGCAGCGCCTCGAGCTTGATCACGGTGGCCGCCGTGCGCAGGGCGAGCCGTACGCCGGAGGGCTCCGCCTCGGTCATCGCCAGTTGCGGATCGGCATCCCGTCGGCGTACTGATTCCGGCAGTCGGTGGGGGCGCAGCCCCCGCTCGGTGCGTTCCAGCTCCAGCGCACCGCGCACCAGTTGAGGGGTCAAGTGGATGGTCTGCAGAGAGGTCACCGCCCCACTCTCGCAAAGCGTCCCACTCTCGCAAACCTCGGCCGCATCGCGGCCGGGATGCCTCTCCCTGTCGGCCAAAACCGGTCAGTCTGGGCGGGATGCCGGAAATGGTGGCAGCAGCTCGACCATGCTTACCGGTTTTCCCGCTGACCTGGGGCGCCAGCCGTCGAGCCCCAGACGTGTGCATGGCCTGGCTCCCCGCCAGCCGAGCCCGAGCCCGAGCCCGGGCCCGGCGTCAGGCGGCGTAGGTGGCGAACGAGATGGCGATGTAATGGCAGGCGAAGGCGAGGACGGTGCAGGCGTGGAAGATCTCATGGAACCCGAACCAGCGCGGTGACGGGTTGGGACGCTTGGTGCCGTACACGACGGCGCCGATGCTGTAGAGCAGCCCACCAGCGGCAATCAGCACCACCACGGCCGGTCCGCCGTTGGTCCAGAACTGCGGCATCCAGCCGACCGCGGCCCATCCCACGGCGAGATAGAGCACGGTGTAGAGGGCCCGCGGCGCCGACAACCAGAACAATCGGAACAGCAGCCCGAGCACCGCGGCACCCCAGACCAGACTGAGCAGCACCACTCGGTCGACCCCGTCCAGCAGCATCAACGCCATCGGCGTATAGGTGGCGGCGATGAACACGAAGATGTTGGCGTGGTCCATCCGCCGCAGGACCGCTTCGGCCTTCGGGCCCCAATAGAAGCGGTGATAGAGGCCGCTGGTCCCGAACAGCAGCAGGGATGCCGTCAGGAACACCGCGCCACCCAGCTTGCCGAGTCCGGTGGGGGCCAGCACGACCAGCACGATGCCGGCGGCGACCGCGAACGGTGTCCAACCGGCGTGCAACCAGCCACGCATCTGGGGCTTGACCTGGCGGATGGCTTCCTGGACCTGCTCGCCAGCCGCCATGGCCGAGCCGCGGCCGGGCGCGGCCTTCGTACGATCGAGATCGGTGTGGTGCGTGGCCATGTCACCTGCCCTTCGGTGCCAGAGGTTCTTACCTACGCAAGCGTAGGTTAGCCGTCGGTGGGCTTCAAGGTGCGAGGTCTGCAAGGACGGGGCGTAGCCTGCCGGGCATGGCACGCATGGACCGGCTGAAGGAATTGGTCGACAGACTGCACCCGGCCGGACTGCTGTACAGCACGTACGAGCACCGGCTGCTGGCCGAGATACCCGAGGGGCGGCTGCCGCGACATGTCGCGGTGATGGCCGACGGCAATCGCCGATGGGCGCGGGCCAACGCACCGGGCAAGCCACTGGAGGTTGGCTACCGGGCCGGCGCGGACAAGCTGCTGCAGTTCGCCGAGTGGTGCGATGAGGCGCACATCGGTTTGGTCACCCTGTGGGTGTTGTCGACCGACAATCTGCGCCGCGGTGAGGAGTTCGAGATCGCCCCGCTGCTGGAGGTGATCGCCACCCTCGTGGAGGATCTGGCGGCTCGGGAGAACTGGCAGGTGAAGTGCGTCGGTGCCCTCGATCTGTTGCCTGAGCAGGTCGCCAACCGGTTGCGGAGGGCAGAGGAGGCGGCCGCCGATCACACCGGGATGATGATCAATGTTGCCGTCTCGTACGGGGGACGTCACGAGATGCGTGACGCGTTCCGGTCGCTGCTGGCCGAGCAGGCCGAGCGGGGCACGAGCATGGCCGAACTGGCCGAGACCATCGAAGTCGAGCACATCTCCCAGCACCTCTACACCCGTGGCCAACCCGACCCCGACCTGATCATCCGCACCTCGGGCGAGCAACGCCTGTCGGGCTTCTTGATGTGGCAGTCGGCGCACAGTGAGTACTACTTCTGCGAGGCGCTGTGGCCAGACTTCCGCAAGGTCGACTTCGTCCGGGCGCTGCGCTCCTTCGCCGCCCGCGAGCGCCGCTACGGTCGCTGAGCGGAAGGCAGACTCGTCACGTGCGCGACAGGTGACGTTCACCCTTCGCACGGCGTGGCGCATCGGTGAGGGCAATCAGGAGTCGTAGCGTCGGTCGTACGAGTGGTGGGGAAGCCATTCGTCCGGGAGGCATCAACCGAATGTTTCGGGGATCCATGCGGGGACGGCAGTTCAGCACCGTCGATCGCGGGCCGACACCAGGCCCTGAACCCACCCGGCCCGTCTAGACGACGAGGCCGGACGCGGGTGGCGTACGGTCTCGGCAAAGGATTTGCCAGTGTCTGTGAAGCCCCAGTCCGTGAGCGCCGCCGCTGCGCCCGCCGACACAACAGCCCCGTCCAGCCGGATCTTCGTGATCGACACCTCCGTCCTGCTCAGCGATCCGCACGCGATGAAGCGTTTTGCCGAGCATGACGTCGTCCTTCCGGTGGTGGTGGTCACCGAGTTGGAGGGAAAACGTCACCACGCAGAGCTCGGCTACTTCGCCCGTACGGCGTTGCGCAACCTCGACGAACTGCGGATCAAGCACGGTCGCCTCGACAAGCCGCTGCCGATCAACGACCAGGGCGGCACCATCCATGTTGAGCTCAACCACACCGACCCGACGGCCCTGCCGGAGGGTTTTCGCCTGGGCGACAACGATTCACGAATCTTGGCGGTCGCGCTGAACTACCGCAAGGAGGGGCGCGACGTCACCCTGGTGTCGAAGGATCTGCCGATGCGGGTGAAGGCGTCCTCGGTGGGCCTGTCGGCCGAGGAGTACCAGGCCGAATGGGCGGTGGAGTCCGGCTGGACCGGGATGGCCGAGCTCGAGGTCGCGCAGACCGACATCGATGAGCTGTATTCCACCGGAGTGATCGATCATGACGCTGCTCGGGACCTTCCCTGCCACACGGGTGTGGTTCTGCTCGGCACCGTTGGCACCGCACTGGGGCGGGTGACGCCCTCGAAGCAGCTGAAGCTGGTGAAGTCCGACGCCGACGCGTTCGGCCTGCACGGTCGCTCGGCCGAACAGCGGATCGCCCTGGACATCCTGCTCGACCCGAGTGTCGGGATCGTCTCGCTCGGTGGCAAGGCCGGTACCGGCAAGTCGACGTTGATTCGTCACTTCATGGCCCAGACCGACCGGCGCGTGGTGGTGGCCGCGCCCACGGGCATCGCCGCCCTCAACGTCGATGGCTTCACGATCCACCGGCTGTTCGGTTTCCAGACGACCAC
>JAKDKP010000691.1 GCA_030453285.1 Propionibacteriales bacterium | reverse complement strand
GTTAACCTGACCAGCGCCGCGGGTACCGCTGTCCCGGGCATTCCCATCACTCTGGATACCACGGGCACCGAGAACGCTCCGAAGTCCCTGACCAGCGAGGCGAAACCCGTCGTCACCACCCTCCAGCTCGATGCACCGGGCGTAGTCACCGCCAATGCTTCGGCGAGCCTCGCACCAGAGACCGTCCTGCTCTACGAACCGCACAAGACCACACGGGTGCAGCGCGTCATCACCCCGGATGAGCCCGTCAAGGTATCGGCTCAGACGAAGGTCGACATGACCTCGCAGCCTCGCGTGTCCACCGAGATCTCCGATCAGAACCCACAACCCGGCGAATCGATCACCGATGAGTTCACTGTCTCCGGATTGGTCGGCGACCACACCGTCACCGTCGAGCACGAGCTGTGGCAGACGAAATCGGTGCCCGAGCCCGGGAGGAAGAACGACGACGCCGAGGTGATCGCACAGGTGACGTCGAAGAACGTCGGCAACGGCACGCACCGATCCGACGCGATCACAGTTCCCCAGGACTTCCACGGGTGGATGTACTTCACCGAGACCATCGCCGGCGACGAGTCCACGAAGGAGTGGAAGGGCACCCACGGTCAGCCACGGGAAACAGGCTTTGCGCCCTGGACTCCCAGCGCCGAAACCGAAGCGGTCCTCGAGCTCAACTCCGTCCACGACGAAGTCACGGTCAGCGGACTGCGTCCAGGCGGCGAAGCGGTGATCACGATGACGGCCTACCACTCAGAATCAGAGCCGAAGCGGTCTACAGAGGTCAGCGGGAAAGAGCTCGACTCCCAAGACATCACCGTTGTCGGAGACGAAGACGGCACGGCAACCGTGCACTCGGAGGCCCTCGACATGCCCGTCGGGTGGGTCACCTATGTGATCACGATCCAGGGCAACGACGTCCACCAGAAGTGGACGAGTGACGGGGGCGTCCCTGCCGAAACCGTGCACAGACCACCTGAGGAGACGCCGACAGCGCCACCAGAGGAACCGTCGACTCCCCCGGCACCACCGGAACCAACACCGCCCGAGGAACCCTCGACACCCCCGGCACCACCGGAAGCGCCAGACGCCCCAGCGCCTCCGGTCGAACCGGTCGCCGACACACCTGCGGCACCCGCACCTCCTGCACAGCTGCCGAGAACGGGAACCACGGGCAATGGAATGCTCATCGGTGCCGGAATCTTCCTCATCGGCCTCGGAGCCACAGCCCTGCTCATCACCGGCAGCCGTCGAAGCAAGGAGTGAGGAGCCATGAATAGAGCCGTGGCCCGGAGGGCACATATCCTCCGGGCCACGGTCATGCACTCACGCGGTTCTCAACTGCAGTCCGCCGATCAGTGCTGAACCCAGGTTTCGGCCCAGGCGCGGGCTCCGTTCATCATCAGGCCGACATCGGCACCGACGAGCACGAACGAAGCACCGGCGTCGAGGTACTTGCGAGCCTGCTCAGGATCGAAGGCATTGACGCCGACGAGCTTGCCGGCCGCCTTGACCGCGTCGAAGGTGGCCAACACCGCTGCGGTGACATCCGGATGAGTCTGCTGTCCGAGCAGACCCATCGAAGCCGCAAGGTCAGAGGGCCCGACGAACACCGCGTCGATCCCATCGACCGCCGCGATCTCGGCGGCGTTGTCCACCGCCGTCGCGGATTCGATCTGCACGGTCAGGGACACGAACTCCTCGGCCCGAGCCAGGTAGTTCGGCACCGCGTTCCAGCGGGAGGCACGGGCCAGCGCCGATCCGACCCCACGCACCCCGCGAGGTGGGTAGTACACGGATCGCACGGCCGCCTCGGCGTCGGCAGGGGTATCGATCATCGGCACGAGCAGGTTC
>JAKDKP010000075.1 GCA_030453285.1 Propionibacteriales bacterium | reverse complement strand
CTGGGGTGGCGTCGTACAAGGAGGGCTGATCGGCGATATCCGTGGCGCCAGGAGCCACGGGTGTCGCTGATCAGCCCTTGTTCACGAGCAACCCCGCCTCAGCGGATGGATGTCACGGGCCCTCGTCGGACGTGACCGGCTCGGGCTTGGCCTCGTTGGGCGTGACCTCGATGGGCGCAGTAGGTGCGTCCGCGTTGGCGTCCTCCTCGGTGCTGACCGGAGCAGGTTCCGGCGCCCGATACTCGGGTGCCTGTGTGACGATCTGCCCCTGCTGGCTCAGGTCGACACTCACCGTGCGGTCGTCGTCGGTGGACGGTACGTCGGCGGCCGCGACGACAGACGTCTCACCAGCGTCCCCCTGCAACGGATCGACGGCGACCGGCTCACCGTCCCGCGCGGGAGCCGTCGGAGTGGCCTCGATCACCGACTCCCTCTGCTGAACAGCCGGCGCAGTGCCGACAGTGGTCCCCCGCGTGGCCCTTCGAGCTCCTTTGCCACGCGCCGACCTGGCGCG
Organism: Propionibacteriales bacterium; assembly: GCA_030453285.1. GTDB lineage: Bacteria > Actinomycetota > Actinomycetes > Propionibacteriales > Propionibacteriaceae > Carbonicoccus. Next base: position 7,642 of record JAKDKP010000075.1, on the reverse strand, counting down.
CGGCGCGGTCGGCTCCGCAGATGCTTCGTTCGAGTCCGCAGTCACGGGCGCATTCGAGTCCGCAGCAGGGTTCGATTCCGTGGGCCCATCCGACTCCGGCATCACCGCTGCGTCCGCCTCCGCTGACTGCTCCTCAACCGCGGAGTCGGCGCTCTGGTCCTTGCGGAACTGATCGGGGATGGGAGGCATCACCTTGGGCAAGGGCTGGCGCGGCGGCGGAGTGTTCTTCTCCTGACCGTTGCCACCCCGAGAACGACCATTGCGGTTGTTGGACCCACCCCGCTGGTTGCGACCGCGTCCACCGCGATCGTTGTCCTCGCTCGGTTCGATCTCGAGCGGTTCGTCATGGGTGACGTAGCCGCGTCCATGGCAGTGCTCACACTCGGTGGTGAACGCTTCACCCAACCCGGTGCCGATCCGCTTGCGCGTCATCTGCACCAGACCCAGGCTGGTCACCTCGGCCACCTGGTGCCGGGTACGGTCCCGCCCCAGGCACTCGACCAGGCGGCGCAGCAGAAGCTCACGGTTGCTCGGCAGCACCATGTCGATGAAGTCGATCACGATGATGCCACCGAGGTCACGCAGCCGCAGTTGGCGCACGATCTCCTCGGCTGCCTCCAGGTTGTTGCTGGTGACGGTGGCCTCGAGGTTGCCGCCGGTGCCGGTGAACTTGCCGGTGTTGACGTCGATGACGGTCATCGCCTCGGTACGGTCGATGATCAAGGAACCACCCGAGGGCAGGTGCACCTTGCGGTCGAGCGCACGGGCAATCTGCTCGTCAATGCGGTGGGCGCCGAAGGCATCCTTGCCGTTGCCCCCGTTGCCCCCGCCCGAGTGATCCTCCCAGCGGCGGATCCGGCCGACCAGGTGCGGTGCGACATGCTGGACGTAGTCCATCACGCTGTCGTACGCATCATCGTCCTGCTGGTTGCCCTGGATGATCAACTCGGCGAAGTCCTCGGTGAAGAGGTCTCGTACGATCCGTACGGTGAGGTCCGGCTCGGCGTAGAGCTGCTGCGGTGCGCTGCCCTTGGTCTGCTTCGAGATCGCCGCCCACTGCAGAGTGAGGCGGTTCACGTCACGAACCAGTTCGTCCTCGCTGGCGCCCTCGGCGGCGGTCCGGACGATCACGCTGGCGTTCTCATCGAGGTGCTCGCTGAGCACCTCCTTGAGGCGCTTGCGTTCGGTGTCGGGCAACTTGCGGCTGATCCCCGACAGATGACCACCGGGCGAATAGACGATGTAACGCCCCGGTAGCGAGATGTGGTTGGTCAGGCGGGCACCCTTGGCGCCGAGCGGATCCTTGGTGACCTGCACCAACACGGTCTGGCCGGATTTCAGCACCGACTCGATCTTCTTGCTGTTGCCGGCGAAGGCGTTCCAGTCGAGCTCGCCGGCGTACAGCACGGCGTTGCGGCCTTCCCCGATGTCGATGAAGGCGGCCTCCATGGACGGCAGCACGTTCTGCACCTTGCCCAGGTAGACGTTGCCGATCAGCGAGCGAGCGCTGGAGTTGTCGACGTAGTGCTCAACCAGGTTGTTGTCCTCGAGGACGGCCAACTGCGACATGCTCTCACCCTGCCGGATGATCATGGTCCGCTTGACCGACTCCCGACGGGCCAGGAATTCGGCCTCGCTCAGGATGGGCGTACGACGACGCCCAGCCTCGCGACCCTCGCGGCGTCGCTGACGCTTGGCCTCCATTCGGGTCGACCCGTCAATGCCGGTGACTGCATCGTTGGCGCGCTTGCGTCCGCCATCGTCCGGCTCGTCGCCACCACGGCGGCTCCGGCTGCGGCGCCGGCGGCGGCGACGTCCCCCGGACTCGCCATCCTCGTCGGAGTCATCGGAGTCGTCCTCGGACTTCTTTCCTTCGGAACGGCCGCTGTCGGACTTGCCATCCTCGGCATCGTCACCCTCACCCTGGGCGTCGGCATCGTCTCCGCTGCGGCGACGGCGACGACCACCGCGACGACGCCGCCGGCGACGGCCACCGGACTCGTCATCGTCGTCAGAGTCGTCCTCGCTCCGATTGGCGTCGTCCTTGTCCGAGTTGTCCTTGTCCGAGTCATCCTTGTCCGAGTCATCCCTGTCCGAGTCATCCCTGTCCGAGACCTGATCGGAGTCAGCCTTGTCGGACGCGCCTTCGTCCTTCTCGTCCTCGTCGTCCTTGGCGTTGGCGACCGGGCGTTCCTCGGACGGCTGATCTTCCGACGACTGATCTGCGGACCGGACAGCGCGAGAGCCGCGACCGCGACCGCGCCTGCGGCGGCCACCGCCCGACTCCGTCGAGTCCTCGGCGTCGGGGCCCTGCTGGCCTGCATCGCTCAGGCCCGCATCGTTCAGGCCAGCTGCGGGCTGGTCGGTCTCCGGCGTACTGGACTTGTCCGCCGCCGCATCCTCGGTCTTCGCCGATGACGTGCTGCGCGCGGCATTCACGTCGAACTCGGGAACCGCGAACGGGTCGGCAACGGCGGGGCGGCCGCGTCGGCGACGGACCGGCGCCTTGTCCTGGGCATCGGCGCCCTTGTCGCTGTCGACAGCTTGCGCGGGCTTGCCGGTCGGCTCGGACGTCGTGTCCGGCTGAGTCTCGGTGTCGGCTGCCTCGACCTTCGGCTCCGCCTCGGGAGCAGCCTCGGCCTTCTTGCGCGGACGGCGTCGGGCCGGCTTGGTCTCCGCATCGGGCGCCTTCTCGGGCACCTGTTCGGAGGATGCCACCGACGCCGTGGATGCTGCCTCGGATGGGCTGTCTGCCGCGGGGGCTGCCTCGGTGGTCGGGGCCGCCTTGGTGGTCGGGGCGACTGCCTTCTTACGGGTGCGGCGGGGACGCTTCGGCGGCTCGGCATCCGCGGTGTCGGACACGGTGGCCGTACCGGTGCTGGTGGTCGGCGCCTTCGCTGGTTCGGCCTGCGCGGCCTCTTCGACGCCGGTCGGCTCGGCGACCGGAGGGCCAGCCGGGCGGCTGGCGGCCCGGCGGCGACGCCGGGGACCCGGTTCTGCGGGGGAATCGGACGTGTTGATGTTCTCGGGCTCGTCGAGCATGAGACTCCTTCATCGGCACACCGAGGTGCCGAACTCGTACGCCGCCACACGGGGCGGGAAGCTTGCGGTGTTCGTGGGGAGCAGCTCGGCGTGTCACCGCGGTCGCGTGCTTTCCGGGCACGTGCGTCGCGGTCGAGACGGGCTGCGCCGCGAACTGTCACTTCGCGGATGTCCTCACGATCTCAGGCGCCGGCGGCACCCTCAACCTTTTCGTAGTATCCCACACATCGGTGGGGATCAAGGCCAGGGACCATCCGGTGTCGGTGGTGCGCCTTCCGGTCGATCGGTCCAGCAGGGGCCACCTGTCTCAGATGTGGGACCCGCCGCTGGTGTCCATGAAGGGGCAATAGCGAATTGCTGCAATGGCGCCGGCGCGCCCCCAGTCGCTGGGCCCCCAACAGCGGATGTCCACCTGCATGGTGGCGTCACCACGAATCTGTCTGGCCTCGACGTCGGCGACGAGCTGGTCGTGGACCAGCGCCACCCAGCGTGCACCATCGCCGGTCACCACCACGTTGGAGTGCCCCATCAGGTTGCACAGTTCGCCGATCAGGACCGCAAGGCCCTCGGCCGCTCGCGTCAGCACTCGACGAGACGTCTCGTCACCCCGTTCGGCCAGCGCCACCCCCTCGTCGTATGAGACGTCCCGCCCGAAAGCGGCTCCGAATTGCTCGGCCAGGGCACGCCGCGTCAACAGCCCATCGGCACAACCGATATGGCCCTGGGGACAGACCGGCCCACCAGGCAGGACGAGATTGTGGCCGACCAGACCGCCTCGCCCATCACTCTCCTGGGCAAGCCGGTCATTGACCACGACGCCGGCTCCAACAACGCCATCGATGATCAGTGCGAGGAAGGACTCGTACTCCAAACCGAATCCAAACCAGTGCTCGGCAACGGTCAGGGCATGGAAGTCGTTGCTGACCATGATGCTGAGATCGGTCTCGCGGCGCAGCAGCCCCACCAGATCGACATCGGACCACCCCAATCGTCGGGACCGTCGGACAATCCGATTGCTCTCCACGATTCCGGGAATACTGATGCCGACGGCAGCCGTCAACGGTTCCCGCTGCCGAGCCCATTCGATCGCCTTGGCGAGGGCGACAACCGCCACCTCGGGACGTCCGGTGTCCAACGGGTAGTCGCGTTCGTGCAGGACCCGACCGGTCACGCTGCTCACCACGACCTGAAGACTGTCGACCCCGATACCCAGCCCGCAGAACAGCCCCAGACGCTCGTTGAACCGCAGCGGCACCGAGGGTCGACCGGTCCGGGTGAGACGGGCGGGCCCCTCCTCCAGCAGGAGACCGCTGGCGACCAGCGGTTTGACGATTCGGCTGACACTCGGCCCGGAGAGGTGCAACTGTCGGGCCAGTTCGGCACGCGACAAGGGACCACGGCGCAGCACCTCACGGGCGACGGCCTGTGACGTCGCATCCAACGACCACGTGTTGCGCCTGGGCATGTCGTCCCCCCTTCGGTATGTCGGGCCCGTCATGGACCCTTCGAAGGATGCCTTCTGGTTCCGACAATTCCAAAGGGAGTAGGGCGCGACGTACGAATTGTGATCGGACGGTCACTGGAGTTCCTGGCGGGGCCATCAGGGCACCACGAACCCGTGCCGACCAGTTCCCGTCAGCCGATCAGGAGGCCGGACGATGTCAATCGAACAAGATCGATCAGGCCGGGAGTTCTGGAAACCAGAGCTCGATCTCCCGGGCGGCGGACTCCGGCGAGTCCGAGCCATGCACGAGGTTCTCGCGATTCGACAGCGAGAGGTCACCGCGAATGGTCCCCGGCGCAGCCTTGCGACCGTCGGTGGCTCCGTTGATCGACCGTACGGTCTCAATCACTTCATCACCCTCAAGGACCACGGCGATCGACGGACCGGAGGTGATGAACGAGCGCAGCGGCGGATAGAAGTCGCGATCGACGTGCTCGGCATAGTGCTGATCGGCCAGCGCCCCATCCACACGTCGTTGTTCGAGGGCGACGATGCGTAGACCCTTGGCCTCATACCGCGCCAGGACCGTACCGGCGAGTCCACGACGGACCGCGTCCGGTTTGATCAACACGAATGAGCGCGGAAGCTGCGAAGTCTCAGAAGTCATTGCGAAATCCTAACCGGCGTGAGCGGTCGGACTTCCCTCGGCCCGTGACGCCATGGCCTCCAACCGCCTGCCGAGGACGAAACTGATGATCCACAGCGCCGCGAACATCCCGCCGACGAAGAACATGCCGGTAGTGACCAGACCGAGTGCCACGCAGGCGACCTGCGTGAGCCATCCCAGCGGGTAGCCAACTCGTGTTACCCGCATCAGCGCTGTTGCCAGCAGAGCCAGCACCGCCGTGCCGCCGCCGAATACGACGCTGGAGACCAATCCGACGCCGTCGACGTTGATCATGACCGGTACGGCCAGTCCGGTGCAGACAGCCTCGAAGATCAACACCGACAGCAGCACCTTGCCCATCGGGTTGTTCTTCTTCAGCATCATCGCTCTCGTCCCCAAGGATCCGACGGGTCGGCATCCTCATCGGGCAGCAGGCCCGGCTGGTCGACGTCATCGTCGAAATCGGCAGCGGTGGCCCGTCGACGGACGTCATCATCGAAGTCCATGAAGCCGTCGTCGTCCTCGTCGTCCTCGTCGTCGTTGCGAGACCGTACGGCCGATTCGGCGTCGACCAGCAGATTGCGGGCCTCACCGACCGCGATCACCGAGCCGGTCACCACGATCCCTCCGGCGCCGGTGTCCTGGGCATCGGCGAGCCGGACGGCGAGTTCGATCGCGTCGTCCATCCGGTGGGCGACCTGCACCCGCCCCGGGGTGAAGACTTCGGCCGCGATGGCCGCCAACTCCTTGACCGGCGTCGACCGGTCGGTGGCGGCCCGCGTCACCACCACAGAGGTGAAGACGTCCTGCCAAGCCGCCAGCACGCCCCGGTGGTCCTTGTCCGACATTGCCGCGATCACACCGACGCAGGGCTGCAGGTCGAAGGCCTCGGTCACGGCCGCCGCGGCAGCACGGGCGCCGTGCGGGTTGTGGGCCCCGTCCAACAGGATCGTTGGGGATGTCCGTACGACCTCGAGCCGACCGGGCAGCACGACATCAGCCAGGCCCTCGTTGATCACGTCGCGATCGAGTGCCATCATGCCGAGGAACGCTTCGGCAGCGGCGATCGCGAGGACCGCGTTGCGTGCCTGGTGTTCGCCGTGCAGGGGCAACAGGATGTCATCGAGCGGGCCCTCACTGGCGTTGATCCGCAACTGCTGACCACCAACGGCGACTGTCCGCCCGAGCAGGGCGAAGTCGACACCCTCCCGATGCGTCAGGGCTCCGACCTCGGCGCAGCGGGCCAACAGCACCTCCGCCGCCGGAAGTTGTTGCCCGGCGAGGATGGCCTGGCTGCCGGGCTTGATGATGCCCGCCTTTTCACCGGCGATCTCGGCCAGTGACTCCCCCAGCAGATGAGTGTGATCCAGATCGATCGGGGTGATCACCGCGACCTGCGCGTCGGCGACATTGGTCGCATCCCAGGTCCCGCCCAGGCCGGTCTCGATGATCATCACATCGACCGGGGCGTCGGCGAAGGCGGCGTACGCCATGCCGGTGATCACCTCGAAGAAGGTCATCGCGACACCGTCCAACTGCTGCTGGTCGACCATCTCGACGTACGGTTTGACGTCAGCCCACACCTCGGCAAAACGTTCGCGACTGATCGGCCGGCCATCGATCGAGATGCGTTCGGTGATGTCGCTGACGTGTGGTGAGGAGAACCGTCCCGTCCTGAGTCCGGTCGAACGCAGCAGCGCATCGATGATGGCCGCCGTCGACCCCTTGCCGTTGGTGCCAGCGATCTGGATCACTGGGCAGGCCCGCTCGGGATCGCCCAGCAGTTCGGTCAGCGCCGAGATCCTGGCCAGGCCGGGAGCGACCCGGTGTTCGGGCCAACGAGAGGTGAGTTCGGCGACCAGGTCGCGGTGGGCGCGATCGGCGATGGTGTGGTCGGCGGCGGTCTGGTCCTGGCCGGTGGGGATGTCAGTCATGTCACCGGTCATCCTAGGCGCAACCGCCTGGCACCTTCCCTCATCGCACCGACGCCCAGACGTCAGCGGCGACCTCTCTGAGCCGTCCGAGACGGTCGGTCCTGACGTCGCGACGTGCAGCCAGCACTCAACGACTGGCGAGTACGGCCCGGACGATCGGGCCCGCCGTCGCCGAGCCAGAGTCACCGTCGGCGACGAAGACCGCCAACGCCAGGTCATCGCCCTCGACGATCATCCACGCATGCGTACGGGGCGGGTCATCGGTGCCGTACTCGGCGGTGCCGGTCTTCGCGCCCAGCTTCTCGTACGAGCGGAGGAAGGTGGCCGATCCGTTGGTGACCGTACGGCGCATCATCGCCCGAAGTTGTCCGGCCTCACCGGAGGTCAGCGGCTTGGCCTTGGACGTGGGGGCGTACTTGTCGACCAGGACCGGGATCACCGTACGACCCGCTTCGACCGAGGCGGCCACGGCCGCCATCGCCATCGGCGAGGCCTGCACTTGGCCCTGTCCGATCATGGCGGCGACGCGGCCAGTCTTGGTGTCCTCGTCGGGCA
>JAKDKP010000690.1 GCA_030453285.1 Propionibacteriales bacterium | reverse complement strand
CGACTGGGCGTTCCCGGCCCTGGGCGCACCATGGCTCGACCTGGCGATCCTGTTCGCCGACGTGATCGCCTCCGGCGCCGAGGGGGCCGACGGCGGCGGGGTGGAGGTGATCGAACTGTGGCAGCAGCATCCGGTGACCGCCCCGTACGAGGTGGAATTGATGATCTGCCTGGTGGTGGCCATCGGGGTCGCGCTGCATGTGGGCGCCAACCGACCACCGGCAACCTTGTTCCCGCATCAGCGCGGCTGGGAGCGTGCCATGGCCGACGGCATCGCGCCGTTCATCGAGCGGCACCGCTGAGCTCACGCATCCCGTGCCGTGCGCCCGTCGATCAGCGCTGGGCGTGACCTCAGCGAGCCATCAGGACGTCACAGGCGACGGCGAGACAAGCGGCCACCCGCCAGTCCAGTCGGGCACCGTTGGGGGCGACGGGGAGCTGGCAGTCGTACGCGTCCCGTATACCCCAGCCGCGCGAGACACTCAGCAACTCGGCGTCGTTGGAGGCCTTGAAGTCGAAGTGGATCGGCCACGAGATGTCGGCGAACCGGCGCAGCAGGGCGACCGCCTGGTTGCGCTCCTGTCCACGCCCCTCGAGCTGCTGGTGCGGCACACCCATCAGCCAGGTGGATCGCAGCATCGAGGCGCCGAAGTCCTTCTTGAACCAGCCGATCTGCTGACCCTGACCGTCGGTGATGTCGTACGTCGCGGCCAGATCCATCACCGAGCGGGAGCGGAACCCGAACAGCTTCTGGGTCTGCGCCTCGTCGGCGTAGAAGCTGACCTCCTCCTTGAGCGCCAGCCGCTTCTGCTGGGCCAGGGCAACCATCGGGCCCTGCTTGCCTCCTGCCCTGATCTCGAAGCGGTTCACGGTGAACTTGAGCTGCTGCCACAGCGCAAAACTGGTCATGGTCGTCGGATCGATGCCGCCGGGAGTGTTCATGTCCGTCATCGTAGGGGTACGACGGGGCCACGGCCGACCGCACGGTTTTGTCCCTGCGTACGGGTGCGATAGATTGGCGCGTCGCATGAACGGCACCTGCGTTTGGCAGGCCCGTCGGCGACACAGCCCATCCATCAGAACCAAAGGCTTGCCCAGTGGCGAACATCAAGTCCCAAATGAAGCGGATCAAGACCAACGAGAAGGCTCGTCAGCGCAACAAGGCTGTCCGGTCCCAGCTCAAGACGTCGATCCGCCGTTTCCGCGACGCCGTCACCGAAGGTGACACCGCGAAGGTCGGCGAGTACGCCCAGCAGGCGACCCGCGCGCTCGACAAGGCTGCCTCGAAGGGTGTCATCCACAAGAACCAGGCCGCGAACCGCAAGTCGGCCGTCGCCGCCGAGGCTGCCGCACTGCGCTGACACATCGACGCCGGACCTCGTCCGGCGCCGCACATCCCGACCACTCACGGTGGTCGGGATGTTTTGCGTTCCCGGGTGACCGAAGCATCGGCACCGTGTTCCCCCGGCGCGCCCGCACGTCAAGGGGCGCTCGAGGGCTCGTTGATCGGCCGGCGTTCGAGTTCTCGGGTGTCACCAAGAGTCCGAGCCCTCCGACGCCAGGTGATCACGCTGAGTGCCACCCCAGCCACCACCAGCAGCCCGCCAACGAGCTCTGCCAGCAGTGGGCGCTCCCCCAGCAACAACCAGGCTGCGGTGATGCCGACCACCGGGACGAGCAGGGAGAACGGCGCCACCGTTCCCGCCGGATGTCGGGTCATCAACCACACCCAGATCCCCGCGCCCGCCAGGGTGCCGAGCACGATCGTGTACGCGAGCCCACCCCAGGCAGGAAGGGCCGATGGGCTGAGCGAACCTGCCAAGGCCGAGCCGATCTGGTCCGGGCCCTCCATGATCAA
>JAKDKP010000689.1 GCA_030453285.1 Propionibacteriales bacterium | reverse complement strand
TGGTCTGACCACATAGCCCATGGCTCGCTCGACGACGCCACCGGAAGGCCCTGAATGAAAATCGCCCTATTTGCCACCTGCATCGTCGATGGCATGTACCCGAGCACCGCCCGGGCCACCGTCTCGATCCTGGAACGGCTCGGGCACGAAGTCGTGTTCCCGACCGGCCAGGCCTGCTGCGGTCAGATGCACATCAACTCCGGCTACTTCGCCGAGGCCGTGCCGGTCATCGCCAATCACGTCGAGGCCTTCGACACCCCCGACTACGACGTCGCCGTGGCCCCTTCGGCCTCCTGCGTCGCCTCGGTGAAGCACCAGCACCCGATGATCGCCGAACGGGCCGGCGATGCCGGGCTCAAGAGCCGGGCCGAGTCGGTGGGGACGCGCACCTACGAGCTCTCCCAACTGCTCACCGACGTCCTGGGCATCACCGACGCCGCCGCAGAACTGGGCAGCTGGTTCCCGACCTCGGTGACCTACCATCCCTCCTGCCACGGGATGCGGCTGTTGCGCCTGCAGGACCGCCAACTGGATCTGCTGCGCACCGTCGAGGGCATCACGGTGGCCGATCTGCCCGAGGCCGACCAGTGCTGCGGCTTCGGCGGGACGTTCTCGATGAAGAACGCCGAGGTCTCCTCGGCCATGCTCGAGGACAAGGCGGAGAACATCACCTCCACCGGCGCCTCGCTGTGCACCGGGGGCGACGCCTCCTGCCTGCTGCATATCGGCGGTGGGCTCTCCCGCTCCGGCGCCGCGGCGGGCACCCTGCACTTCGCCGAGATCCTCGCCAGCACCCGGGAGAACCCGTATGACGCCGGGACCGGGCACGGCGCGAAGGCGAAGGTGGCCCGATGAGCGCCGTCTTCGTCGGCATGCCGTCCCTGCCCGCCTACGGGATCGGGAACCTGCATGCCACCGAGTCCTTCCCCGACGCAGCCCACCACGAGCTGGCCAACGACCAAATGCGCACCAACCTGCGCCATGCCACCCACTCCATCCGCGATAAGCGGCTGAAGGTCGTCGGGGAGCTGCCCGACTGGGAGGACCTGCGCTCCGCCGGATCGGCGACGAAGGAAGCGGCCATGGCCGACCTTCCTGCCCTGCTGGAACAGTTCGAGGCGAACTTCACCGCCCGCGGCGGGATCATCCACTGGGCCCGGGACGCCGAGGAGGCCAACCGGATCGTCGCCTCCCTCGTCCGTGAGCAGGACACCGAGGAGGTCGTGAAGGTCAAGTCGATGGCCACCGAGGAGATCGGTCTGAACGACCACCTCGCGGCCGAGGGGATCGAGGCCTTCGAAACCGATCTGGCCGAACTGATCGTCCAGCTCGGCCACGACAAGCCCAGCCACATCCTGGTCCCGGCCATCCACAAGAACCGCTCCGAGGTCCGCGAGATCTTCCTGCGCGAAATGCCCGATGTCGACCCGGAGCTGACCGATGACCCGCGCCAGCTGGCCATGGCCGCCCGGGCCCACCTGCGGCGCAAGTTCCTCTCGGCCAAGGTCGCCATCTCCGGGGCCAACTTCGCGCTGGCCGATACCGGCACCCTGGGCGTCGTCGAATCCGAAGGCAATGGCCGGATGTGCCTGACGCTGCCACAAACGCTGATCACCGTGATGGGCATCGAGAAGCTGCTGCCCCAGGCCGACGACCTCGAGGTCTTCATGCAGCTGCTCCCCCGCTCCTCCACCGGGGAACGGATGAACCCGTACACCTCCTTCTGGACCGGGGTCACCGAGGACGACGGACCACAGAACGTGCACCTGGTGATGGTGGACAACGGGCGCACCGCCGCCCTGTCGGATCGGTACGGACGTTCGGCGTTGCACTGCATCCGGTGCTCGGCCTGCATGAACG
>JAKDKP010000688.1 GCA_030453285.1 Propionibacteriales bacterium | reverse complement strand
TTCTCGATGATGGAGGTCACGGTCCTACTCCTTGGTTGGATTGATCGTCTTGCTCGGGTTGGTCGTTCAGTCGATGGAGCCGTTCGGTGAGGAAGTCCCAGGTCTCCCAGAACTCGGTCAGGTGGGCCCGGCCCTGTGCATTGATGGAGTAGATCTTGCGGGGAGGGCCCTTCTCCGACGGCCGTTTCTCGACGTCCACCAGACCCTTCTTCTCGATCCGCACCAGCAGGGCGTAGACGGTGCCCTCGACGATCTCGGTGAAACCGTCGGCCCGCAGTCGGGCAGTGATCTCGTACCCGTACGCCGGGCCGCGCCCGAGGATCGCCAGCACGAGACCCTCAAGGGTCCCCTTGAGCATTTCGGTCAGTTGTCCCATGCGGGACTCCTCACTACTCAGTGACACTATGTACCACTAGATAGTAACACCAAGTAGTGATCGCGCAAGTGGTCCCTTCACAAGGGGTTGGGCAATCAGTCGAGCGGCAGCGCGAGCAGCGCGTTCTCGACGACCTCGGGCAACGCCGGATGGATCCAGTACTGTCCGTGCGCCATCTCGCCGGCGGTCAGCCCGAAGGTCATGGCCTGGATCAACGGCTGGATCAACGTGGAGGCCTGCGGGCCCATGATGTGCGCACCGAGCAACCGTCCGGTCCTCGGCTCGGCGAGGAGTTTGGTGACATGATCGACGTCCTCCATGGCCCAGCCGTACGCGACACTCCCGTACTCCTGCACAGCGGTGACGAATTCTGCGCCCTGCTCGACGGCCTGTTCCTCGGTGAGGCCCACCGAGGCGACCTGCGGGTCGGAGAACACCGCATGCGGCACGAACCTGTGGTCGGAACTGATCATGGAATCGGGGTGCAGCAGGTTGTGCTTGACCACGCGCGCCTCGTGGTTGGCCACATGCTTGAGCTGGTACGGCGAGGACACATCCCCCAGGGCGAAGATGCCCTCGGCCGTGGTCAGTTGATGATCGTCGACCACGACGTACCCGTCGTCATCAAGATCAACTCCGGTGCTGGCCAGATCGAGCCGGTCCCCGTTGGGCACCCGTCCGGTGGCGACCAGCAGCACCTCGGCGTCGAGGGTGTCCCCGCCGAAGTGGGCCCGCACTCCCCCATCCGGCAGCGCCTCGAGCCGATCCGGGGTGCTGTCGAGACGCAGGCCGACCCGCTTTCCCATCAATTCGGTGAAGCGGGTGGAAATGTCGCGGTCCTCCTGACGCAGCAGCAGACCAGACCTGTTCACCACGGTGACCTGGGTGCCGTACGCCGAGAAGATGTGCGCAAACTCGGCTGAGATGAACCCGCCACCGATGATGATCATGGACTTCGGCAGGGACGCGAGCCGCATCACCGTGTCGGAGGTGTGCACGGTGACCTGGTCGATCCCGGCGATGTCGGGAATCGTCGCGCGACTGCCCGCGGCGATCACGATCCGATCAGCGGTGATCTGCTCTCCGGTTCCGGTGTCGAGCGTGCGCTCACCGATGAAGCGCGCGTGCTCGCGATAGAGCGTCACGTTGGCGTTCTGGCGGCGCCAGTCCTCGCCACCGGCCGATATCGGGTCGATCCGGCCGAAGATGCGGTCCCGGATGCCCGGCCAGTCCGCGCCTCGGAACTCAAGATCAACTCCCAGTCGGGCCGCCTCGGCGGGGCTGGCGGCGAGGTCGGCGGGCAGCACGAACATCTTGGTCGGGATGCACCCGACGTTCAGGCAGGTGCCGCCGAAGACACCTTCGCTCAGCAGGGCGATGTCGAGGTCGTCGAGCTTCTCGTCGATCAGCGTGTTGCCGGATCCGGAGCCGATGATGGCCAGATCGAAGTGCCGCATGGCGTGTCTCTCCGAAGCCAGTGTCAGA
>JAKDKP010000074.1 GCA_030453285.1 Propionibacteriales bacterium | reverse complement strand
GCCGACCTGCTGCCCGATCGGCCGGGGGAGAAGCGGCTGATTCCGCGTGGTGCACTGATCGGACTGGCCGCATCGATCAAGTTGACCCCGTTGCTGTTCCTGGTGTTCCTCGGCCTGCTCGGCCGGTGGCGGACGGTCCTGGTTGGCACCCTGAGCTTCGCCCTGTTGACCGTGATCGGGGCGGTCTTCATGTGGCGCGGCACCGTCGACTTCTTCACCGGTCTGCTCGGCGGGGACACCAAGACCTCCGGTCCGCAGTACGTCGGCAACCAGTCCCTGGTCGGCGTGAGTGCTCGACTGCTCGGCGAGACGACCACCGCCACGCTGGTCGGGTTGGCCGTTGCCGCCGTCGTCGCCCTGGCTTCGGTGCTGGTGGCGGTGCACTGGTGGCGGCGCGACGAGAAGGTGTTTGCGATCGGACTGTGCGGGGTCGCGACCTCACTGGCATCGCCGCTGTCGTGGACCCACCACTGGGTGTGGATCGTGCCGCTCGGGATCGCCTGCCTCACCTCGACACAACTGCCACGCTGGGTGCGCGGGACCGGCGCTTTCCTGGCCTTGTGGGTGGCGGCCTGCCTGCCGTTGTCACTTCTCCCGTACGGCAAGGGTGCGGCTGACTCGTACAGCGCCCTGCAGCAGGTGATCGCCAACCTCGGCCCGGTGCTCGGTGTGGTGATCGCGCTCGGGCTGGCCGCCCAGTGGCTGATGGCGCGGCGAGCCGGGACGATCTCGCGTGGGGGGACTGGGCGCCGGTCCGCCGTCGAGCCGGTCTAGATTGAGCGCCATGTCCGACGACTCCAGCTCCGAATCTGTTGACTTCAAGCCGCGCTCGCGCGTGGTGACCGACGGCCTCGAGGCCACCGCGGCGCGCGGGATGCTGCGGGCGGTCGGCCTCGGCGATGACGACTTCGCCAAGCCCCAGATCGGCGTCGCCTCGAGCTGGAACGAGATCACCCCGTGCAACCTGTCCCTGGACCGGCTGGCGAAGGCGGTCAAGAACGGTGTGCATGCCGCCGGCGGATTTCCGTTGGAGTTCGGCACCATCTCGGTCTCCGACGGCATCTCGATGGGGCATGAGGGCATGCACTATTCGCTGGTCAGCCGTGAGGTGATCGCCGACTCGGTCGAGACCGTGATGTCGGCCGAACGCCTCGACGGGTCGGTGCTGCTGGCCGGCTGCGACAAGTCGCTGCCCGGCATGCTGATGGCGGCCGCACGTCTTGATCTTGCTTCGGTCTTCCTCTACGCCGGATCGACCATGCCGGGTCGTCTGGGCGACAAGGACGTCACCATCATCGACGCCTTCGAGGCCGTCGGTGCGTGTGTGAAGGGCCTCATTTCGCGCGACGAGGTGACTGCGGTCGAGAAGGCCATCTGTCCCGGCGAGGGTGCCTGCGGCGGCATGTACACCGCCAACACGATGGCTTCGGCCGCCGAAGCGCTCGGCATGTCCCTGCCCGGATCGGCCGCGCCGCCGGCGGTGGACCGGCGTCGCGACGGCTTCGCCCACCGCTCCGGTGAGGCGGTGGTCGCCATGCTCCGGAAGGGGATCACCGCGCGCCAGATCATGACCAAGGAGGCGTTCGAGAACGCCATCGCGGTCACCATGGCCTTCGGCGGGTCCACCAATGCCGTGCTGCACCTGCTGGCCATCGCGTACGAGGCCGAGGTCGACCTGACCCTCGACGACTTCCGCCGGATCGGCGCCAAGGTGCCGCACCTGGCCGATGTGAAACCGTTCGGCCGCTATGTGATGTACGACATCGACCGGGTCGGCGGCGTACCGGTGGTGATGAAGGCGCTGCTCGACGCCGGTCTGCTGAACGGTGACTGCCTGACCGTCACGGGCAAGACCATGGCCGAGAACCTGGCCGAGATCAACAGTCCCGACCTGGACGGCGACATCCTGCGCGCGATGGACAATCCGATCCACGCGACCGGCGGCATCACCATCCTCGACGGTTCGCTGGCGCCCGAGGGCGCGGTGGTCAAGAGTGCCGGTTTTGACGAGTCGACGTTCACCGGCACCGCCCGCGTCTTCGACGGCGAGCGGGCCGCGATGGACGGGCTGGAGGACGGCACCATCACCGCTGGTGGTGTCGTGGTGATCCGCAATGAAGGGCCCAAGGGTGGCCCTGGTATGCGCGAGATGTTGGCGATCACCGGCGCGATCAAGGGTGCCGGTCTTGGCAAGGAGGTGCTGCTGATCACCGATGGTCGCTTCTCCGGCGGCACCACGGGTTTGTGCGTTGGTCACATCGCTCCCGAGGCGGCCGACGGTGGACCGATCGCGTTGCTGGTCGACGGTGACCAGATCACCCTCGACGTGGCCAACGGCAAGCTCGATGTTGATCTTGATGCCGATGAGCTGGCGCGTCGGCGAGCAGCGTGGCAATCCCCGCCACTGCCGGACCGGGCACGCCGGGGAGTGCTGGCCAAGTACGCCAAGACCGTGCAATCGGCCAACATCGGCGCGATCTGTCGATGAGGCTGCCGAACCGTCGTCTGGCGATCCCGGGCGCTCTCCCCGGCAGGAATCATCCCGAACGTCCCACGATGCGGGACGCGTACGTCCACTGTTTGACACGGGCCGTGGTTGGGGAGAGTGTGGATTCGTGCATTGCGGAACCAGCATCCTCGTACTTGACAAGCGTGTCGGCTGAGACGACCTCTCACCACCGACACGCTCCCTCGTCTGCCTACCCGGCGGCGGGGGTTTTTGCTTGCCAGACACGAAATGCTGGTTCCGCTGCACACTCCGTGCGTCCCACCGATCAAGGAAGAGACCATGTCCTCGCTTCGTGAAGCCAGTCAGCCGTCCGAGACGATGAGCGGCGCGGCCTCGCTCGTACGCTCGCTCGAGGCGGTCGGCGCGGACAACGTCTTCGGCATCCCCGGTGGTGCGATCCTCCCCGCGTACGACCCGTTGTTCGACTCCTCGGTCCGGCACATCCTGGTCCGGCATGAACAGGGTGCCGGCCACGCGGCCGAGGGGTACGCGCAGGTCACCGGCAAGGTCGGGGTCTGCATGGCGACCTCCGGGCCGGGGGCGACCAATCTGGTCACTCCGCTGGCCGACGCCCACATGGATTCGGTGCCGATGGTGGCCATCACCGGCCAGGTGGCCGGGCCGTCGATCGGATCTGACGCCTTCCAGGAGGCCGACATCTGTGGCATCACGCTGCCGGTCACCAAGCACAGCTTCCTGGTCAAGGATCCGGGTGAGATCCCCCAGGCGATTGCCTCGGCCTTCCACCTGGCCAGTACGGGGCGGCCCGGTCCGGTGCTGGTCGACATCACCAAGGATGCGTTGCAGGCCGGAACGACCTTCAGCTGGCCGCCAACCCTTGATCTGCCGGGGTATCGGCCGGTGACCAAACCACACCTCAGGCAGGTGAAGGAAGCGGCCAAGTTGATCAAGGCCGCCGCCAAGCCCGTGCTGTACGTGGGTGGTGGCGTGATCAAGTCCGGTGCCTCGGCGGTGTTGCGTGAGTTGGTGGAGTTGACCGGCATACCGGTGGTGACCACCCTGATGGCGCGTGGGGCCTTCCCCGACAGTCACGATCTGCACATGGGCATGCCCGGTATGCATGGTTCGGTGGCCGCCGTTGGTGCCCTGCAGCGCAGCGATCTGTTGATCTCGCTGGGGGCCCGCTTCGACGATCGGGTGACCGGCCACCTGCCGTCGTTCGCCCCGTTGGCCAAGGTGATCCACGTCGACATCGATCCCGCCGAGATCTCCAAGAACCGCCATGCCGACGTGCCGATCGTGGGGGACTGCAAGGAGGCGATCGCGGAGTTGATCACCCTCCTCAAGGCCGAGCAGTTGCCGCAGTGGTCGACGTGGCAGAGCTTTCTCGCCGAGGTGAAGAAGCGCTATCCGACCGGCTACGACGTCCCGTCCGACGGGAGTCTGTCGCCCCAACAGGTGATCCAGCGGATCGGTCAGATGACCGGACCGGACGCCTACTACGCGGCAGGTGTGGGTCAACATCAGATGTGGGCTGCACACTTCCTGCCGTTCGAGAAGCCCGGCCACTGGCTGAACTCCGGCGGGCTGGGCACGATGGGCTACTGCGTGCCGGCAGCCATGGGTGCCAAGGTCGGTCAACCTGACAAGGTGGTGTGGGGGATCGACGGTGATGGATGCTTCCAGATGACCAACCAGGAGCTGGTCACCTGTGCGCTGGAGAATATCCCGGTGAAGATCGCGGTGATCAACAACCAGTCGCTGGGCATGGTGCGGCAATGGCAGACCTTGTTCTACCAGGGTCGGTACTCCAACACCGATCTGCAAACGAACCGGGTGCCGGACTTCCCGAAGCTGGCCGAGGCGATGGGCTGCATCGGGCTGCGCGCCGAGACCGATGACCAGGTCGACGCGGTGATCGACAAGGCGCTCTCGATCGACGACCGGCCAGTGGTGGTGGAGTTCGCGGTCCACAAGGATGCGATGGTGTGGCCCATGGTCGCCGCCGGCACCAGCAATGACGAGATCAAGGTGGCGCGGGACCTGGCGCCCGACTGGGACGAGGAGGAGCTGTGAACCACACCCTCAGCGTGCTTGTGGAGGACAAGCCGGGCGTCCTCACGCGGGTGGCTGGACTGTTCGCCCGGCGTGGGTACAACATCAATTCGCTCGCAGTCGGTCCCACCGAGCATCCGGCGATGTCGCGCATCACCTTGGTGGTCGATGTCGAAGATCATGTTCTTGAGCAGGTCACCAAGCAGCTCAACAAGCTGGTCGAGGTGCTCAAGATCGTCCAGTTGGAGCCGGATTCGGCCAGTCGGCAACTGCTGCTGGTCAAGGTCAAGGCCGAGCCGGCCAACCGTGGGCAGGTGTTGGACGTGATCCAGCTCTTCCAGGCCAAGGCGGTCGACATCACCGCCGACACGATCACCATCGAGTCGGCCGGTGCCCCCGAACGGATGGCGGCATTGATCAAGACCCTCGAACCCCTGGGGGTGAAAGAGATCGTCCAGTCCGGAGTCGTGGCGATCGGTCGCGGCAGCAGGTCCATTTCCGACCGGGCCCTGCGAACCCGTACGGAGCCCTGAACGGGCGCCAGCAGCACCATCGAGAAGTACACCCGAGAACAATCAACCAAGGAGCAATCACCAGTGGCCGCAACAATGTTCAACGACAGCGACGCCGACCTCTCGATCATCCAGGGTCGCAGCGTGGCCATCATCGGCTTCGGCAGCCAGGGGCACGCCCACGCGCTCTCTCTGCGCGACTCCGGGGTCGATGTCCGGGTCGGCCTGGCCGAGGGCAGCAAGAGCCGGGAGAAGGCCGAGGCTCAGGGCTTGCGGGTCGTCACTCCGTACGAGGCGTGCGAGGAGGCCGACCTGATCATGGTCCTGGTACCCGACCACGTGCAGCGCACCGTGTACGCCGAGGCGATCGAGCCCAACCTGGTGGCAGGCGACGCGCTCTTCTTCGCGCACGGCTTCAACATCCGTTTCGGCTACATCACCCCGCCCGAAGGGGTGGATGTGGTGATGGTGGCGCCCAAGGGGCCGGGTCACCTGGTGCGCCGCGAGTACGCCGAAGGTCGCGGTGTCCCGGTGCTCGTCGCGGTCGAGCAGGACGGCACGGGCAAGGCCTGGGAGCTCGGCCTCTCGTACGCCAAGGCCATCGGCGGTCTGCGGGCCGGCGGTATCAAGACCACGTTCACCGAAGAGACCGAGACCGACCTGTTCGGTGAGCAGGCCGTCCTCTGTGGTGGTGCCAGCGCACTGGTCCAGGCCGGATTCGAGACGCTCACCGAGGCCGGGTACCAGCCCGAGATCGCCTACTTCGAGTGCCTGCACGAGCTGAAGCTGATCGTCGACCTGATGTACGAGGGCGGCTTGGCCAAGCAGCGATGGAGCATCTCCGACACCGCCGAGTACGGCGACTACGTCTCCGGCCCACGGGTCGTGGACGATCATGTCCGACAGAACATGAAGGCCGTGCTGGCCGACGTGCAGAGCGGCGCGTTCGCCCAGCGGTTCATCGACGACCAGGACGCCGGAGCGCCGGAGTTCAAGAAGTTCCGCACCGAGGCCGAGACGCATCCGATCGAGAAGACCGGCAAGGAACTGCGCGGCATGATGGCCTGGGTCAAGTCCCATGACGACGACTACGTCGAGGGCTCGGCTGCTCGCTGATCAAGGCCACGACCGTACGCAGTACGCGGCGGCGCTCTCCCGACCAGGGGAAGCGCCGCCGTATGCGTGTCCGGGGTGATGTGCAGGGGAACCTGCGTTGTCGTCAGGCGCTGCCGGACGGTGGTCAGTGCCGGTCCAACCGGCGGCGCAGCTCGTTGGCCACGCCGGGCCACTCACTGGCCACGATCGAATACACGACGGTGTCGCGCAGCGACCCGTCCGCCATCCGCCGATGATTGCGCAGCACGCCGTCCTGCTTGGCGCCGAGTCGTTCGATGGCTGCCCTGCTCTGCTGGTTCAGCCAATGCGTACGGAACTCGACGGCCACACACTCCCACTGGTCGAACGCCTGGCCCAACAGCAGCAGCTTGGATTCGGCATTCGTTCCGGTGCCCATGGTCGACCGGGCATTCCAGGTGTGCCCGATCTCGAGCCGGGGCACGGTGGTGTCGATCCCCATGAAGGTGGTCATCCCCACCACTTGGCCGGTGCGATGGCTACGGGTGGTGAACGGCACCATCTCGCCTCGCTCGGCGAGCTCGAGTCGACGATCGATCTCGGCGGCCATGGCCTCGGGACGGGGCACCGTGGTGTACCACAGGTTCCAGAGTTCGCCGTCGGCGGCGGCCGTACGAAGTCCCTCAAGATGATCATGGGACAAGGGTTCGAGGGTGACGAGGTCGCCGGTCAGGGTAGGGATGGCGAGAGGGCTGGGCATCGGCATGTTCGTCAGGGTAGTTGGGCGGCACCCCTGGTCTGAGGCGGAGGTCAGCGGGAGGCGAGGTCGATGATGGTCAGCCGCGTGCCATCGGGGGCTATCGCGGTGGAGACCGTCCAGTTCTCGCCGGCCGGCACACCACTGGTTTCGGGTGGACCGAGCCGGGAGTTGATCAAGCAGACGTCGGTGTAGTCGACGAACTCCATCGGTGGCACGCCGATGTCCTGACATCGGCCGAACCGCTGGGCGATCTTGCGCCAGGCAGCATCCACGACCGCGGGATCGGCCTCGGTACGGAGCACGGCGCGCAACTGGTAGTTGTGCGTCCGGGTGTACTTCGCCTCGACCAACCGGGTTCGTTCGGGGAGCGCGAGCTTGGCCCACTCGGCGAAGTCGGCGTCGGTGACATCTTCGCAGGTGTAGCCCGCCCACTGATTGGTGCAGGTACTGCCGCCAGGGGTGGTGAAGCTGAAGTAGGGGATGCCCCACTCGCCGGCCCGTCGGGTCAGATACAACAGACAGCCCCCCACCACGAGGGCCATCAGCAGCACCCCGATCAGGACGCGGGCGGGTTTGGGCAGCCCGCTGGTGGAGGATTGGTCAGCCATGGCGGCAAGACTGCCCTACGAATCGACCCCGGTCCATCGATGAGGGGGCATGTGGCCGGACAATCGTGCGGCGATCAGTGGCCGCCGTCGACCAGCTTCAGCCCGACGACGCAGCCCACCAGGCCGATGATCAACAACACCTTCACCACCGAGATGTCCTCGCCGCCGAACACCATGGCCCAGGCCACCGTCAACGCGGCTCCGATGCCAACCCACACCGCGTACGCCGTGCCGGTCGGAATCGTGCGCATCGCGACCGCAAGGCCGATCATGCTCAGGATCAGTGCGATCACGAAGACGAGGGTCGGCCACAACCGTGAGAAGCCGTCGGATTTGCCGAGGGCGGTTGCCCAGACAGCTTCCAGGACGCCGGCGATGACGAGGATCACCCATGACATGAGAACTCCTGTGGCCAGTCTTGTCGCTGTCCGGGTACTGAACCGTCGTCCGGGAGCCGCGTGATTGTGGCTCTGTCGAGCATCGTAGCCCCGCCAGTGACCACGGCATGTGGGCCGCGTCAGCGTTTGACGGCAATCACCACCGAAGCGTCCTCGGCCACCATCACGTCAACACTGGAGAACCGGGTGTCGGAGAGCCATTCCTGGCGCAGGGTGTCGCGCCGACTGTCCGCCATGGGTGGCCAGGACGAGCTGGGAGTGAAGTCATCGAGGACGACAATCCCACCGGTCTCCAGCAGATCGATCAGGTCCTCTCGGGGAGAG
>JAKDKP010000687.1 GCA_030453285.1 Propionibacteriales bacterium | reverse complement strand
GATCGCCGCCGAGGAAGGCGGCCACCCGTTCGGCCGGTCGTACGGTGGCCGACAGCCCGATCCGCTGGGCGTCGCGACCGCACAACTCGTCCAGCCGCTCCAACGACAGTGCCAGGTGGGCTCCTCGTTTGGTGCCGGCCAGGGCGTGCACCTCGTCGATGATCACCGTCTCCACCGAGGCCAGCACTTCGCGTCCGGCCGAGGTGAGCAACAGGAACAACGACTCCGGCGTGGTGATCAGGATGTCCGGTGGAGTGCTGGTGATCCGGCGGCGCTCGCTTGGCGTGCTGTCGCCGCTGCGCACCGCGACCCGCAGATCACCAATGGGCAGGCCGAGCGCGGAGGCCGTACGGGCAATGCCGGCCAGCGGTGCCCGTAGATTGCGTTCCACGTCCACCGCGAGTGCCTTGAGTGGCGACACGTACAGCACCCGACAGCGGTTCTGATTTGGTGGTACGGGTTCCTGCGCCAGCCGGTCGATGGCCCACAGGAAGGCCGCCAGGGTCTTGCCCGAGCCGGTCGGCGCCACCACCAGCGCATGATCGCCGCCAGTGATCGCCTGCCAGGCCTGGGCCTGGGCCGTGGTTGGGGCGGCGAAGGCATCGGTGAACCACTGCCGGGTGGCTGCGGAGAACATGTCGAGCACCGCGGCGGTGTCGGTGCGTGCATGCTCGGCCATGGCGACCATGATGCCGGGCTGCACTGACAGTCGTGTCCTCGCCCGGGCGCCGTCGTACCGGATCGCCTGTACCGTTGGTCGGCGAGCCGAGCACGATGGCGGTTGGTCGGCGGGCCGAGCACGATGGCGGTTGGTCGGCGAGCCGAGCAGGATGGCGGCCGACGAAGGGCGTGCGCGTCACGATGAGGGGGCATTGGTGAAGGAGTCAGAGTTCTGGCAGCGGATGGACCACCATCTGGGTGGCGGATACGCCCGCGTCTGGGCCATGCAGCACCACCTCGGCGACCTGGGTGGGCGAACCGTCGACGAGGCGCTGGCCGAGGGGTTTTCCTGCAAGCAGGTCTGGCGTGCGGTGGCGGCGGCTCTGGAACTCTCACCGAGCGAGAGTTGATCCATCGATGGACCGGGTGCGCGCCGTTTCCTTCTATCTGACCGGGATGGGCGTGTCGAGTCGCGTTCGAACGCTTGTTCGGTAAGTTGTCCACTGTCGCAGGTGCCGATGGGTCCGATGATCCACAGATCGTCATCGCGGTGAACTTTTGTCGGTGGTCGTTCTTAATGTTCTCCACGACAGCACAGATCAGACATCGCAGCGCCCGACGGGCGCACAGGGAAGGTGGCAATCATGGCCGTGGCAGACCGCGAGAAGGTGGACCGCGAGAAGGCGCTGGCGTCCGCGCTGGCACAGATCGACAAGCAGCATGGCAAGGGGTCGGTGATGCGGCTGGGTGACCAGACCCGGCTGCCGATCGCGGTCACCCCCACGGGATCGATCGCCCTGGACGTGGCGCTCGGCATCGGCGGGCTTCCGCGGGGCCGGGTCGTCGAGATCTACGGCCCGGAGTCCTCGGGCAAGACGACGGTGGCACTGCATGCCATCGCCAACGCGCAGGCCCAGGGCGGCATTTGCGCGTTCATCGACGCCGAGCACGCGCTCGACCCCGACTACGCCAAGAAGCTCGGCGTGGACACCGATGCGCTCTTGGTCAGCCAGCCCGACAACGGCGAACAGGCGCTGGAGATCGCGGACATGTTGGTGCGGTCGGGTGCCCTGACCATGATCGTGATCGACTCGGTGGCCGCGCTGACTCCCCGAGCCGAGATCGAGGGTGAGATGGGGGACAGCCACGGCGGACGGCAGGCGCGTCTGATGAGCCAGGCCCTGCGCAAGATGACCGGCGCACTGAGCGG
>JAKDKP010000686.1 GCA_030453285.1 Propionibacteriales bacterium | reverse complement strand
GCGAGGGCGAACAGATTCACCTCGAACGTCGCCTCCCACAGCTCGTCATCGATCGCCTCGAACGAGTCACGGGTATCGAACAGGGCGGCGTTGTTCACCAGCCCATCGATACGGCCGTACCGTTCGATGGCTTTCGCCACGACCCGGGCCGCGGCGTCCGGTGCTGCGAGGTCGGCGGCGACGAAGTGCGCCGATGCGGGCAGCACGCCGTCGCCGGGATCGCGGCGGGCGACCGCCACGACTTTCGCCCCTTCGTTCGTGAGTTCGTGGGCGGTGGCGAGGCCGATGCCGCTGGTGCCGCCGGTGACGATGACGACGCGGCCTGTGAGATCGAGATGCATGGTGAAGCCTTCCTAGATTGCCGAGTTGATGTGGCGAGCGGATGAAGAGACCCGGCGCCGTGCGGCGATGCGCGCGACGACGATGATCGTCAGGCCGATGACTGTGAGACCCGCGCCCACGACGGTGGGGCTGACCAGCCCGTAGCCGGCGGCGATCGCGGCACCGGCGAGGCTGACGCCGATGGTGTTGCCGAGGTTGAACGCGGCGATGTTCGTCGCCGACGCCAAAGTCGTAGCCCCCGCCGCGTGCCGCATCACCCGCGCCTGCAAGCCGGGCACGGTGGCGAAGCCGACCAGGCCGAGCAGGAACAGCCCGATCGCGACCGGCACCGGCATCCCGGCGACCGCACCCAGCGTCAGGATCACGGCCGGCAGCAGGATCGACAGGACCAGTACCGCGTTGTCCGCGTTCCTGTCTGCGGCCTTGCCGCCGAGGATGTTGCCCGCGAACAGGCCCCCTCCGAAGATCACGAGCAGCCACGGGATCGCGGCGGCCGAGTATCCGGTGACCTCCCGGAGCAGCGGCTCGATGTAGGTGAACACCCCGAACATGCCGCCGAACACCAGCGCCGTCGTGAGCAGCGAGGCGAGCACCTGCGGACGCGCCAGGGCACGGAACTGCTGGGCGACGGGAAGCTGATCCCGCTCCGGCTCCGTCTTCGGCACGAGAGCGACCAGCCCGGCCAGCGCGAGAAGGCCGAGGACGCTGATGATCCAGAACACCATCCGCCATCCGAACTGTTGGCCCACGAGCGCTCCCGCGGGCACCCCGAGAACGTTCGCAATCGTGAGGCCGGCGAACAGGGCCGCGACGGCCGACGCCCGCTTCGAAGCGGGCACGAGGGACGAGGCGAGCACGGCTCCGATGCCGAAGTAGCCGCCGTGCGCGAGTGCGGCGACGATCCTGCCTGCGAGCATCACCTCATATGTCGGCGCCCAGGCCGAGAGCAGGTTCCCGGCTACGAAGAACGCCAGCAGCACCGCGAGCGCGTACTTCGGGGGCCGCCGCATGAGAAAAGGGGTGATGATCAACGCGCCGGGCACGACCGCGAGCGCATAGACGCCGACCAGATGCCCGGCCTGGCTGATCGTGACACCCAGATCCGTGGCGACCTCGGTGAGGAGTCCGGCGATGACAAACTCGGTCAACCCGATCCCGAACCCGCCGACACTCAGCGCGAACAGCGCGAGTGCCGCGTTCCGTCGCGGCACGGCAGCCGGTGGTTGGCCGACCTCAGCATCAGGTGCGGGACCGACAGTGGTCGTCATACGGCGCTTCCCTCCTCGAAACATCTGACAGTGCCAACCAGCAGCAGAGCGTGCGAACCGGTCATGCATCCACCCTGCTCGGGCTACAGCGGGGTAGCCAGAACCCCGAGTTGCCTAGCACTGACAGGGACAGGCTGACCGCCGCGGGAGCATCGACTGCGTGAGATCCCGACGGGATGGATGCCGACTGGGACGCCGGATCGCGTAATTCTGGGAATCGGTAGACGACACCGCACCCGACACGATGCTCGACAACATGCAAG
>JAKDKP010000073.1 GCA_030453285.1 Propionibacteriales bacterium | reverse complement strand
CACCGGGTTGGGGCGCGGAGCTGGTCCCGGCTGCGCCGAGGGCTGCTGCGGCGCGGCCACCGACGGCTGGGTGGGTCGTGCTGGCGAGGGCTGCTCCGGTGCCCGGCCCTGACCGGGCGACGGCTGGCCCTGCGGGGTGTGAGGGTCCGAGGGCTGGGAGTTGGCCGGGTGGCCAGGCTGGTGCACTTGCTGGTGGTCCGACTGATTCGGCGACTGTTCTGGCTGTGCCCACGCCGGACGCGGAGCCTGATGCGGGGGCTGCTGGGGCTGTGCCCACGCAGGTCGAGCATCCGGCGCCGACGACGGGGTCGAGGTGCTGGAACGCCGCGGCTGGGGAGTGGCACTGCTCGGCGGCGCGGACGCGTACTGCTGACCACGCGACGGCTCCTGCCCGCGACCTCGCTTGGGGGCGAGATTGCCGAAGGGATTGCTGGGCGGAACAGTTTCGTCGTTGGGGGGTTGATCACTCAGGTGGGCACTCTCGTCGGCTCGGGATGCCTCCTGTTGAGCCGGATGATCTCGGTGCGCGGGGGGCGCGCTCTTGCTGTTCTGGCGATCCCATGACTCAAGGTCCTGCAGTCCGTTGCTCCAGGGGGTCTGGGAGATCGGGCCTCGGGGCGTGTTGTCGCCACCGGTGGGTGTGCTCATGGAATTTCCTTTGGAAACAGGGGGTTTCGGACACAGGGGGATTGGCAGAATTCACGGTAGCACCCGACAGGGAAGCCACAGACCGCCCGAGCGCCAGCCTGTGGATGACACCGCCTACGCTGTGCCGGTGACAATTCATCAGCGCGGAACCATCGAGTCGATGACGTTCGACGGCATCATCTTCGACATGGACGGGACCTTGATCGACTCGACGCCAGCGGTGCTGCGTTCGTGGGTGACCTGGGGAAGTGAGCTGGGCCTCAGCCCTGATCAGTTGCAGGGATTCCACGGCGTCCCGGCCGCGTCGATCGTCGATCAGGTGCTCCCCGAGGACCAACGGGCCGATGGCCTGGTCCGGATCACCGAACTCGAACTGGCCGACACCGGTGACATCGTCGTGCTGCCCGGAGCCGCCGAAGCCTTGGCTGCGCTGGCCCCCAGTGCAGCTGCGGCCATCGCGACCTCCTGCACCCGGCAACTGGCCGAGGCGCGGCTCGAAGCCTGCGGCCTCGTACGCCCCGAGGTGTTGATCACCATTGACGATGTGGTGCGCGGCAAACCGGCACCCGACCCGTTCCTGGCCGCCGCCGACCGGCTGGGAGTTGACCCGGCCCGGTGCCTGGTCGTCGAGGACGCGCCGAAGGGGTTGCAGGCCGGGCGCGCCGCTGGGGCAAGGACCTTGGCTGTGGTCACCACCACTGACGTGGACGACTTGGCGGCGGACGCGATTGTCACCGACCTCTCCTCGGTACGGTTCGTCGCGGCTGGGTCGGTTGATGCGGGCCGGGTCGATCAGGGCATCACCGTCAACCTCGTCTGAGCAGCGGCCGCGAAGCGCTCAGCTGCCGAGCGGACCTGCCGGATGCGCCGGGCCGGCGCCGGCGCGATAGAGCTCGACGCATTCGCGCAACGCGGTGAGGATGTACGGCGGGAACTCCATCCCCTTCTCCTTGGCCCACAGCAGCCGCGCCTCCAGCCGCCCGATCTCGCGGGCGTACCCCTCCAGGTCGGTGTCGAGGTCGAGGGAGACCACCACCCCACCGAAGTCCTTGCGGTAGCGGTCGCTGCTGTTGGTACCGACCAGTCCGTACGACTTCGAGCGCAGCAGGCCGGTCAACCACAACTGCCACGGCTTGAGCACCTGGTGCTGGATCATCGAGGTGGCCGACATCTGGTAGAAGGCGAAGTGGCCGGGCTCCTGCACCTTGATCTGCCCGATGATTGTGGTGGCGATCGCGTCCTCGCCCATCTCCTTCAGCCCGGAGTTGAGGGTGTTGTAGGCCAGCACCGCCTGCCGCTCGGTGCTGGCACCGGTGAGGAAGTACAGGAAGCGCGCGATCTCCTGGATCGGCTTCAGGTGGGCCAACGGGGCCAGCAACTTCACTCGCAGGGCGACGTCCTGCATCGGATCCGTGGGTGGCTGCCCGAGGTCGGTCTGCAGCTTGTCGAGGATGAGTCCGTGCTGGATCTCCTGCGGGTGCCACACGTCGGAGTAGAACATCCGGTTCGTCTCGTCCACGTCGGGCAGCAGGACCAACAATTCCAACACGTTGCGGTCGACCTCGAGTTCGACCCGGGCCAGGTAGTCCAGCACATGACCGAACCGGGCCGTCAGCGCCTGCGGGTCGTTGACAGTGAAGTCGACACTGTCCATCCGGATCGGAGGGTGCAGCTCGCCGATGCGCAACACGTGCTCGCGGATCTTCTGGCCCGTGATCAACTGACGAGGCATGGCAGCCCTCCTGTTCGGCGAGGTGAGCAGTGATTCGTGTCCCAGTCTTGCTCACCGGGACAGGAACGCAAAAGCCCGATCGGCCGGTTGCCCCGGCAACGGCATGATCAACCCAGTCGCGTCATGGTGACCGTGACGAACAGCTCCGACCCGCCACCGGCATAGGTGCCGCGCAGTGGAGCGATGTCGTCGTAGTCGCGGCCGTGACCGACCCGTACGTAGTGCTCGCCGGGACGATGACCGCTGGTGGGGTCGAAGCCGACCCAGTCGGTGCCGGACCAGAACTCCACCCACGAGTGACTTTCGGCCATCACTGCCTGCCCGACCTGAGCCTGCGAGCCATGGGGATGCAGATAGCCCGACACGTACCGCGTCGGAATGCCGACCGAGCGTAGGGCACCGATCACCAGGTGGGAGAAGTCCTGGCAGACACCGTTGCGCCCTTCCCAGGCGTCGGTCGCGGTGGACTGCACCCGGGTCGATCCGGTCTCGTACTTCACTCGTTCTCTGATCTGTCGACTGATGGCGAGCACCGTGCCACGGACCGACGAACCCGTTGATGCCGTACGAGCCAACTCGGCCAACTCGTCGGGCGGTGACGTGCGCTCGCTCAAGGTCAACATCTCGGCCCAGATGGCACGCACCCCGGGCTCGGCCAGTTCGGCCAGCGTGAGATCGCCGGACTGTGCGTCGCCGGAGGTGTCCCACGGATTGTTGTCGTCGCGGGTCTCGACCACCGAGGAGGCCACCACCGTCATGGCGCGGTGCGGATCGTGCACCTCGAACGTGTGCACCCAGGTGCCCCAGTAGTCGGAGTAGGTATACGACCACGGCGTCGGATCCACGGTCAGCGCGCTCGACCAGACACTCTGGGTGGGGGAACTGATCGGGGTCATCCGGGCCTCGTTGTACGAGGATCGCACCGAGGAGTCGTAGTGGAATCCGGTCTTGTGCTCGACAGACAGTCGCATCATCGGGTCCCTTCGGTCGTCCAGGCCGTCAGATCGTCGACGGAGAAGAAGGAGCTGGAAATGATCTTGGTGGCGGCATCACAGGTGCTCTGGACGTCGGCCATCCGTTCGTTGAGCTGCTCGAGAATCTCCGGCATCGGGGTGTAGGTCAACTCGGCCCGCATCTTGCCGATCAGTTGCAATGCATCGTGGGCCTCGTGCCGCCGGCCGGCAGCGGTGTGCCGGGCGGGCGTGATCATCTCCAGGGAGCGCTCCACGCCGTCGAGGCCGTACATGATCGACCGCGGGAATCGCTGGTCCAGCAACAGGAACTCCGCCACCTCGCGATCGGCCTGGACTCCGCGATACATCCGCAGGAAGGCGTCGTGGGCGCCACAGCCGCGGAGCACCGCCGGCCACGGGTTGGTCTCGACCAGGGTGGAGGCGGCCACCAGTCGCGAGGTCATGTCAGCCTGCTCGAGGTGGCGACCCATGATCAGGAACTGCCAGCCGTCGTCGTGCACCATCGAGCCGCGGGCCGTACCGGAGAACAGGGCAGACCGTCCGCGAGCCCATTCAAAGAAGGAAATGCGTCGATCCCGACGGTCGACCGGCACCTGGTGCCACGTCGTGTTGATCACTTCCCACACCTCGGACGGGATCACCTCCCGTGCCCGGCGGGCGTTGTCGCGGGCGTACCGCCAGCAGGAGACGATCGAGGCCGGGCTGGCCGGGTCGTCGCTGAGCAATCTGATCAACTCGTCGCGGCTGGGTTCGTCGGACTGCACCCCCATCAGGCTCAGCAGATCACCACAGGCGTCGGGTTCTGAGGTCCACGGATCCTCCACCAGCAGGCGAAGATGGACGTCAAGGAATCGTGCGGTGGCTTCGGCGCGCTCGATGTAGCGTCCGATCCAGAACAGGGACTCGGCAATGCGGCTCAGCACGACGCCTCCTCGGGATCGACCGACTGTTGTTGCTGCTGGACCTGCTCCTTGTGGCTGGTGTCCATGCCGACCCCCGTGGGTCGGGGCAGGGACGGTGCGACCAGGTTGTCCGGCAGGGAGGACGTCCGGCTCTCGACGGGGCGCTGCTCGGCGGGCGGGCGGCTGCTGCCGGCCAGCACCCAGGTGTCCTTGGATCCGCCTCCCTGGCTGGAATTCACCACCAACTCGCCCTCGGGCAGGGCGACCCGGGTCAGGCCGCCGGGGAGCACGTACACCTCCTCGCCGTTGTTGACCGCGAACGGTCGCAGGTCGACGTGACGTGGGGCGAGCTTGTCGCCGATCAGGGTCGGCACGGTCGACAGTTGCACCATCGGCTGGGCGATCCAGCCGCGTGGGTCGGCGGTGACGCGCTCGCGGAGGGCGTCCAGCTCTGCGGTGGTGGCGAAGGGGCCGATCACGATGCCCTTGCCGCCGGAGCCGTCGACCGGCTTGACGACGAGTTCGTCAAGACGGTCCATCACCTCTTCGCGGGCTGCCGGCTCCTCCAGTCGCCAGGTGTCGACGTTCTTGATCACCGGTTCCTCGTCGAGGTAGTACCGGATCAGGTCCGGTACGTAGGTGTAGACGAGTTTGTCGTCGGCGATGCCGTTGCCCAGCGCGTTGGCCAGGGCGACGCCACCGGTACGGACCGCATTCACCAGACCGGGCACGCCCAGCATCGAGTCCGGACGGAAGTGCACCGGGTCGAGGAAGTCGTCATCGACGCGGCGATAGATCACATCGACCCGTTCCAGCCCTTCGGTGGTGCGCATGTAGACCTTGCCGCGTCGGCACTCCAGGTCGCGCCCCTCGACCAGCTCGACGCCCATGCTGCGGGCCAACAGGGTGTGCTCGAAGTAGGCCGAGTTGTAGACGCCCGGGGTGAGCACCACGACGGTCGGGTTGTCGACGCCGGCCGGGGCGGCGGCGCGGAGGGCGGCCAGCAGCCGGTTCGGGTATCCCGACACCGGCCGGATCCGGGTGTTGCGGAAGGCGCGGGGCAGGGCGCTGATCATGGCCGAACGATTGGTGATCACGTACGAGACACCGCTCGGCACGCGCACGTTGTCCTCCAACACCCGGACGTCACCCTCGGGGGTGCGGATCAGGTCGATGCCCCCGACGTGGATGCGCACCCCATTGGGCGGACGGATGCCCTGGACCGCTCGCTGGAAGTGGGTGGAGGAGGAGACCAGGACCCGCGGGATCACACCGTCGTTGATCGCCCGCCCGTGGGTGTAGGTGTCGTCCAGGAAGGCTTCCAGGGCTCGTACGCGCTGGGCGACACCGGCCTCGATGGTGGTCCAGTCCTCCCGTGGCAGTACCCGCGGCACGATGTCGAGCGGGAACGGACTCTCCACCCCACCGACGTCGAAGGTGATGCCGGCGTCGAAGTAGTTGCTCGCCAGCGAGTCCGAGAGGGTGCGCAACTCCTCGGCCGACATGTGCGCCAGGATCGGATACAGGTCCGCGTACGGCTGCCGTACCTGCCCGTGGGCATCGAGCATCTCGTCGTACGCCGCTGAAGTCGGGTAGTCCGCGATCAAGTCCGCCATGTGTCCCGACCCTAGGGGATGCCCGTCACTGTCGCTCGACCGTGTCCCCCAAGGATGTCTCCGGTGCCCGCATCCGGCCAGGCTTGTGCCTGCCAAGTCGCGTTGACGGTCCGGTCGGCTGTACACCTGAGCGGTGACCTCGTCACAAGGGTCTGAATTCGAGAGCTCGCGGCAATGGCCGCCTCGGCCGTCGCTGAGCGGCAGGTCTCGACGAGATGGGCCCGAACCGTCGTTGCGTCGACCCGGCACCCTGCGTCGTTGTTAGGTTGTCCTAAACTCGCTGACGACGTCAACAGAACGAGGATCCATGGCTGAGCCCGGCAAGCGCCCGAACCGACCGACCCACACCGGCACGGTGACCGTACGGGAACAGGTGAGCCCGTCGATGGTGCGGCTGACGATCCGCTCGTCCTCGGTCACGGACGGAACCTTCGTGCCGAACGGGTTCACCGATGCGTACTTCAAGCTGGTGCTGCCCGACGCAGGGGGCGATGACGTGATGCGCACCTACACGGTGCGGCGTTGGCTGGTCGCCGAGAGTTCTTTCGAGGCCGACTTCATGGTGCACGGCACCGCAGGACTGGCCGGGCCGTGGGCCCGGGATGTGCAGGTGGGCGGCGAGTTGCGTTTCCGCGGGCCGGGCGGTGCGTACGTGCCCGACTCGGAGGCCGGGAGCCACCTGTACGTGGCCGATCTGGCCGCCCTGCCGGCCGTGGAGGCCGCCCTCGACGTGCTCCCGGACGACGCCGCTGGTCACGTGGTGGTCGTGCACGATGAGCCCGAGGACGTACGGGATCTCATCACCAGCCTCGCCGTGCAGTGGGTTGTCGATGCAGACCTGGCCACCGCGTACGACAAGGCGGTGAGCTTGATCGAGGAGTTGCCGGAGCTGCCTGGGCTGCAGGCCTTCGTGCATGGTGAGGCCGGATTCGTACGCAAGCTGCGTCCTCATCTGCGCGTCGACCGGGCCGTGCCCGCCGCGCGACTGTCGATCTCCGGCTACTGGAAGCAGGGCCGCACCGACGAGGTCTGGCGCACCGAGAAGAAAGACTGGATGCGGCCCGTGAACGACCGCGAGGCCCAACTCGACCCCGCCTGACGCCCGCCCGCTTCTCGGTCGTTGAGCAAGCGAGGAACGAGCGAGTCGAAACGTACGACCCAGGTCGCGCCCACTCCCTCGTTCCTCCATTGCCAGTCATCAACGTGGCACCTGACCGCTTCGAGGCCAAGCACCCCAGCAGCGGGGGCGTCCCATCCGAGAAGTGGGTGCCTGGTCAAGTACCGTGACAAGCCCCGATGCAGGAATTGATGACGATGGACAACCAGCGAATGCCGTTCATTCGAGCACTGTCGACCGCGGTCAGACTCTTGATCCTTGGCGGATTCCTCGCCCTGCTCGGGGTGCTGGGTCTGCCGATGTTCCTGGTCCGGGCCGATGTGGGCATTGCGATCGGCAGCGGATGCGTTCTTGTCGCTGGACTGGTGCTCCTGGTGATCGGATACCCGCGGTGGCGCCGAGACTCGCCTCGTCGTACCGGTGGCCGTACGGTCAGGAGGTGATGACCAGCATGGCCATCACCCCGACCAACGTCAGCATGATGATCGCAGCAACAACTGTGATTATCACGATGACCACGCGCCGGGCTGATCCGGAGTTGGAGGCCAGGGGCGTGGCGGGTCGTTGCTGCGGGGCGAGTTGTCCGCCGGGGCCCACGTACCCAGTGGGTTCGTTGCCCTGCTGAGGCGGCAACGAGTACGGGTTGGGCTGCTGGCTCACGATGGCTCCTTCGGTCTGTGACTCGCGATGGTACGCCGCGTCGGGGTCGGCTGATGGTCCCCCTGCGCCTCGACGGCGCCTACCCAGGGGGCCGGGACTCGGTGCCGCTCCGAACACCGAGGGAGCGGTCGCCGTGTGGTCGATAGGCTGCGCGGGTGAGCGACGACATCGATACTTCCGACTCCGTACCCGAGCAGTTGCGCATCCGCCAGGAGAAGCGCGCCCGGCTGCTGGCCACCGGACGTGCTCCGTACCCGGTGGCGGTGGCGCGGACACACACCCTGGCGCAGGTGCGCGAGCAGTGGGGGCATCTGGAGACCGGTGAGGAGACCTCCGATGTGGTCGGTGTGGCCGGCCGAGTGGTGTTCATCCGCAACACCGGCAAGCTGGCCTTCGCGACCCTGCAGGAGGGGTTCGGGATTGATCATGACAGCACTCGGCTGCAGGTGATGCTGTCCCTGGCCGAGGTCGGCGAGGATGCCCTTGCCGCCTGGAAGGCTGATGTTGATCTTGGTGATCACGTGTTCGTCGAGGGTCGGGTGATCTCGTCACGGCGCGGTGAGTTGTCGGTGATGGCGTCCCAGTGGCAGATGGCGTCGAAGGCGCTGCGTCCGA
>JAKDKP010000685.1 GCA_030453285.1 Propionibacteriales bacterium | reverse complement strand
TCGAAGTGCGGCACCACCCAGTCGGCATCGGTGCTGTAGCGGGCGAAGCCGCCGGCCAGTTGGTCGTACAGGCCGCCGCGGGCCATCGCCTGCAAGGTGACCGACGCCATCTGCCAGGCACTCTCCCCCGACGGGCCACCCGCACCGGCATCCGCAACGAGCGCGGTCATGATCATCGATGGCGGAAACTTCGGCGCTCCGCCGAAGCCACCCCGTACGGTGTCGACGTCCCGGGCCAACAGACCGATCGCCTGATCAATGTCGTCGGCACTCATCTCGCCCGGTGGCAGATCGACGCGACGGGCGGCAAGTTGTTCGGTGATGCTCGCCGCGCCGACGACCACCTCGCCCCGCCGCTGTCGCCACGCCTCGGTCACCGCTGCCAGCACCTGCTGGAACGACGGCATGCCGTGCCGCGGTTCGGGAGGGAAGTACGTGCCCGCATGGAAGGGCAAGCCCCCGGGAGTCAGCCACACCGACATTGGCCACCCGCCCTGCCCGGTCAGCCCGACCGTGGCGTCCATGTAGACCGCATCAAGATCAGGTCGCTCCTCACGATCCACCTTGATCGCCACGAAGTCGGAGTTGATCATGGCAGCGGTCGCCTCGTCGGAGAAGCTCTCGTGAGCCATCACGTGACACCAGTGACACGCCGAATAGCCGACGGACAGGAAGATCGGTACGTCACGTCGTACGGCTTCAGCGAGCGCATCCGGCCCCCACTCCTGCCAGTCCACCGGGTTGTCGGCGTGCTGCTGCAGGTACGGAGACGTGCTGTGGGCGAGACGGTTCGACATGGGACCAGCGTGCCACCTCGATGACTCCCGGCTGTTGTCCACAGGTCCGGCTCGCCACGCTTCTGGAGGCGCAAACCATCCGATACGATCCAGGCACAGGAGGTACCAATGGAGACCAGGTTCACTGCATCGGGAATTCGGCAGGCAGGAGCACAACACGCGACGTCTGCCAACGACGCCGTCGGCAGGGCACAGGGAGTCGCCAAGGCTGTTGGCGACATCCAGTTGCCGCCCATGTTCAGCGATCAACAACGCAAGATCAACGACATCATCGGAGGACTGGCCGGCGCCTCAGCTTTCTCACCGATCTCTCTAACAATTTCCGTGAACGGATGAGCAGCTCCGCCGACCAGTACGAGCGCACCGAACAGGAAAACATCGCCGAGACCCGGGATATGAACACTGAGGATCCGTCGTGACGATGCTCTGTGAATCCATCCCCCGCGACAAGGTTCGTGATGCGGACGGGCTTCTGGTCGAGGCAGGAATGGACTTCTGCATCCAGTCAGTTATCGACCAGATCGATTTCGATGTCGATACCGCACTCGACACCGCCGATCGCCTCCTCGAGGTCCATGAAGAACTCAGCGGCGGTCGCCCCGAGGACTGCGCCAGCCTCCTGGCCGCCGTCAATGCAGAGTGGGTCGGCCCGGCCCGGGCCTCTGCGTGCGACCATGTGGAATGCCAACGGACCTTCTGGGACCACGTCCTCGACTTCCTTCTCTGGCTCGCCGAGCAGATCGTGCAGATCGTCGACTGGATCGTGGATGGCCTCCGTGTGGTCGTGGCATGGCTCACATGAATCGCCACAGCACTTGCTGCCTTGTTGCTCGTGGTGGCTGTCGTCGTCGGACTCTTCAGCGGTGGGGTGGGCACGGTCGTTGCCTCCGTGGCGGGAGCTCCGGCCATGACCGTCCTGGGCATCGTCGCCGGCCTCGGTCTGGCTGCGAGCCTGCTGCTCTACGGACTGGACCTGCTCGTCGAGTGGTTGCAGACCGTCATTCGCGACGCCCGGGCCAAGTTCTGTGGCGATGGTATCCCCTCCCTACCCGACTTCGACCCCAGCGGCCCGTGGTTCCC
>JAKDKP010000684.1 GCA_030453285.1 Propionibacteriales bacterium | reverse complement strand
CAACCGGACCCTCGTGATCGGCATTCTCGTGCTGTCCGGGTTCGTGGTGATCCTCAACGAGACCATCCTGTCGGTGGCCATCCCCCGCCTGATGACCGATCTGTCGATCGACGCCGGCACCGCCCAATGGGTCAGCACCGGCTTCATGCTGACCATGGCGGTGGTGATCCCGACCACGGGATTCCTGCTGCAGCGGTTGTCCACCCGGACGGTGTTCCTGCTCGCGATGAGCCTGTTCTCCCTCGGTACGGTGATTGCCGCCGCCGCGCCCGGCTTCGAGATGCTGATGCTCGGCCGGGTCGTCCAGGCGTTCGGCACCGCGGTGATGATGCCGCTGCTGATGACCACGATCCTGCAGTTGGTGCCCAAGGAGCGCCGCGGTCAGGTGATGGGTGTGGTGATGATCGTCATCTCGGTGGCGCCGGCACTCGGCCCAACCGTCTCGGGGTTCATCCTGGCCAGCCTGAGCTGGCGCTGGATCTTCATCCTGGTGCTGCCGATCGCGCTGGCCATGCTCGTCTTCGGCGGGATCAAGTTGGTCAACGTCAACGAGCCGAGCCACAGCACGCTCGACCTGATCTCGGTGCCGCTCACCGTGCTGGGCTTCGGCGGACTCGTGTACGGCATCAACGAAATCTCCAAGGGGCCGGAATCGGTCACCTTGTGGGTGTCTCTGGTCGTCGGCGTGGTCGGGATGGCTCTGTTCGTCTGGCGCCAACTCGCCCTGCAACGCACTGGCGACCCGTTCCTGGATCTCCGGGTGCTCAAGCACCGCACCTTCACGGTGGCGTTGGGCATGATGATGATCAGCTTCGGATCGCTGATCGGCGTGGCCATCCTGTGGCCGATGTACCTCCAGCAGGTGCACCGGATCGACCCCCTGGTCACGGGCTTCCTGCTGCTGCCCGGTGGGCTGGCGATGGGCCTGCTCGGCCCACTGATCGGTCGCCTGCACGACCGGCACGGACCCCGGAAGCTCGCCGTTCCCGGCTCGATCGGCATGGTCACCATGATGTTCGCCATGAGCCGCGTCAACGAGACCACGCCGCTGGTGCTGCTGCTCGCGCTGCACGTGCTGCTGTCTCTGTCGCTGGCGTTCATGTTCACCCCGCTCTTCACCGCGGGCCTGAACGTGTTGCCGCCTGCGTTGTATTCGCACGGTACGGCCACCCTGAACGCCTTGCAGCAGGTCGCCGGTGGCGCCGGTACGGCCCTGCTGGTGGCGATCATGTCGATCACCGCTGGCGGCCTCGCCGGCGGCGGGGCCACGCCCGAACGCGCCACCCTCGGCGGCATCAGTACCGCCTTCCTGGTGGCCGCCGCGCTGGGCGTCGGTGCGCTGATCCTGGCGTTCCTGCTGCCGAACGGAGCACCGGCCGAGCCGGAGTCGGTCGATGAGCCACTCGGCGAGCCGGTTGCGGCCCAGTAGGACGACCAACGATGGCTGAGCAGGATGCGCGGGACGAGGCTGCGTCCGTCGAAGCTCGGCCCGGGCGGACCTGGCGTCTGCTCGGGCCGAACGGTTCGTACGACTCACCCAGGCCGGGAACGGTGGGCGGCCACCGCCGCAGCAAGATCTACGGCACCCTGGACTGCGCCGGCGCCCAGCGTGCGACAGCCCGCGGCGGCTACGTGACCAACCGGGTGTTCTTCGCCGACGAGGCGACCGCCGTCGCGACCGGCTATCGTCCCTGCTGGGAGTGCCTGCGCGAGAAATACCATGCGTGGAAGGCCAACCGGGCCGACTGACACCGACCCCCAGGGAGCACCGATGGCCGACACCGCAGATCCGACCCCACCGTCAGACCCCGATGTCGTCGTTGGCCCTGACGGCTTGGCGCGCCCTCGCTGGGCAGCCTCCGATCCGCTGATGCAGCAGTACTACGACACC
>JAKDKP010000683.1 GCA_030453285.1 Propionibacteriales bacterium | reverse complement strand
GGGGAGAGTCCTCAGCGGTACCGGTGTCGAGAAAGAGCAGGGAGAACGGTGCGTGATCGGCCAAGGACGTCCAGTCGGCATGGATGACGTCGATGTCGCGATCGGCGAAGAGGTCCATCACCCCATGGGCCAGTTCGGCGTCCAGCTCGGCAGTGATCACCTTCGTCGCGTACGGAGCTCCCGTGCGCAACCACGCCGCCCCGACTCCGCAGCCGGTGCCGCATTCGGCGATCGTGCCGGAACGGGTGGCGGCCAGCACGGCCAGCAGGCGGCCGGTCTCACTGCGGGTCGCCTGCAGGTAGCCCCGCGCCAGCGAGAACCGAAGGGCTCGGCCGACCAGATCGGGGACCTCGGGCAATGAGCTCATCGCGACAGTCTCTCAGTTGCCACATCCGACCTCTCCTGTCTCACAATGCGAAATTCTGTGTGCCACCATGTGGGCACAACTACTTGGGCGTCCTACCATTTCAACCATGTACGACATGTATCCCGCCCTGTGGGGAGCTCGCCCCGACGAGACTCCCGAGACCGTCGCCAAGCCCCGCCGCCGGGCACGCAAACAGCGATCCACGGCACCACGCGTGATTCGCGTCGCACCCAAGAACTGACCGGCCGCGGGTCGGCAACGGCCCCGTTACCCACCATGGGGAACCGGGCCGGTGGCACGCCACAGCGAGACCGGCGAGTTGCTCAGGCGCCGAGACCGGCGAGTTGCTCAGGCGCCGAGACCGGCGAGTTGCTCAGGCGCCAGCGCCGAGACCGGCGACGATCGCGTCGCCGATCTCCGCGGTACGCCGCACGGCAGTGCCGCGGTCACGAATGTCGGCATGGCAGGCGGCCTCCACGCGGGCGGCCTCCTCGTGTCGTCCCAGATGTTCCAGCATCAGCGCGACCGACAGGATCGCGGCGGTGGGGTCGGCCTTCTGTTGGCCGGCAATGTCGGGTGCCGATCCGTGCACCGGTTCGAACATCGACGGATGGGTACGGTCGGGATTCACATTGCCGCTCGCGGCCAGCCCGATCCCACCGGTGACCGCGGCCGCCAGGTCGGTGATGATGTCGCCGAAGAGGTTGTCGGTCACCACCACGTCGAACCGGGCTGGGTCGGTGGCCAGGAAGATCGTCGCCGCATCCACGTGCAGGTAGTCGGTCTCGACGCAGGGATACTCGGCTGCCACCGTCTCGAACACTCGACGCCACAGCCCGCCGGCATTCACCAGCACGTTGTGCTTGTGGACCAAGGTCAGCTTGTTGCGGCGCTGCATGGCGCGGTGGAAGGCGTCTCGGACGACGCGCTCGACCCCGTACGCGGTGTTCACGCTCACCTCGGTGGCGATCTCGTGTTGGGTGCCCGTACGGACCGCGCCACCGTTGCCACAGTAGAGGCCTTCGGTGCCCTCCCGTACGACCACGAAGTCGATCTCACCCTTGGCCACGACTTCGGGGGACAGGGGAGTGCCAACTCCTGGGTGTAGGCGACTCGGGCGCAGGTTCACGTAGTGGTCGAAGGCGAATCTCAGCTTGAGCAGCAGGCCTCGCTCCAGGAGCCCGGAGGGTACGTCCTTCGCCCCCGGTGAGGCGCCGACCGCGCCGAGCAGGATCGCATCGTGCCGGTCCAGCGCCGACAGGTCGTCGTCGGTCAGCACCTCGCCCGTGCGTTGCCAGCGCTCGGCGCCGAGATCGAACTCGGTCACCTCGAAGGCGTCCGAACCGGCCACGGCATGGAGCACCTTGAGACCCTCGGCGACCACCTCGGGGCCGATGCCGTCTCCACCGATCACGGCAATGCGGGGACGCTGGGATGAGGCGGTGGTCGCGGCTGGCGCTGCTGATCTCGTCATGATCGACAAGGCTAATGAAGTGTCCATGTTGTGAGCCGAACGGTCTCGCCATGT
>JAKDKP010000682.1 GCA_030453285.1 Propionibacteriales bacterium | reverse complement strand
GACGCGGTGGCTCAGGTGGTGGAGTTCATGGAGCGGGAGGTCGCCGCGACCCGCACCGGGTACACCGCCGCCGATGGCGCGGTGGCGCAGGTCGATGTCACCGGGCTGGTCGCAACCGCGTTCGATCACTACGACTCCCGCTCCTCCGACCCGCAGTTGCATACGCATGTGGTGGTGTCGAACAAGGTCCAGACCGCGCTGGACGGGAAGTGGCGGTCGCTGGACGGGCGGCCGATGCACGCGGCGGTGGTGGCGTTGTCCGAGCATTACAACGCGGTGCTGGCCGACCGGCTCACCGGGATGCTCGGCCTGCGGTGGGAGGCGCGGGATCGGGGCCGGGACCGTAACCCGGCCTGGGAGATGGTCGGGGTCGGCGAGGAGCTGATCGAGGAGTTCTCTTCTCGTTCCCACGACATCGACGCCGAGACCGAACAGCTCATCGCCGCCTACGTCGCCGAGCACGGCCGCCGCCCGTCGCCGCGCACGATCGTCAAGCTCCGTGCTCAGGCGACGCTCGTCACGAGGCCGGAGAAGCAGGTGCGTTCCCTGGCCGACCTCACCGCTGGCTGGCGCGAGCGTGCGACCGGTCTGCTCGGTGAGGACGCGACCGGCTGGGCCAGCACCATCGCTGGCGGCCAGGCGGCCCGGCCGTTGCGGGCCGATGACATCCCCCTGGAGACGATCGCCGTGCTCGGCGCATCCGTGGTGGAGGTGGTGGGTGAGAAGCGGTCGACGTGGCGGCGGTGGAATCTGCACGCCGAAGCGTCCCGGCAGACGATGGGCTGGCGATTCACGACCGTCCAGGATCGGGAGGCGATCGTGGGGATGATCGCCGACGCCGCCGAACAAGCCTCGTTGCGGTTGACGCCGCCCGAGCTGGCATCGAGCCCGGCCGTGTTCCGCCGCACCGACGGGACATCGGTGTTTCGTCCGAAGCATTCGACAGTGTTCTCCTCGACCGTGCTGCTGGAAGCCGAGGATCGACTCCTCGACCGCGCCGGCACCCGCACTGGACCGGCCGTCGATGTCGGAACGGTGGAGCGCGTCGTCGCCAAGCCGGACCGGCAGGGGCGCCAGCTCGGGCCGGATCAGGCCGACGCGCTCACCCGGGTCGCGGTCTCCGGCCGAGTGCTCGACGTGCTGGTCGGCCCGGCCGGTGCGGGGAAGACGACGGCGATGAGCGCGTTGCGGCGGGCGTGGGAGAAGCAGCACGGCGCCGGGTCCGTCGTCGGGCTGGCCCCGTCGGCAGTCGCCGCCCAGGTCCTCGGCGACGACCTCGCGATTCCCACGGAGAACACCGCGAAGTGGTGGCACAGCCACCTCACCCACGGCACCACCTTCCAGCCCGGCCAACTGGTCATCACCGATGAAGCCTCCCTCGCCGGCACCCTCTCCCTGGATCGCATCACCGGGCTCGCCGCCGAAGCCGGGGCGAAGGTGCTGCTGGTCGGCG
Source organism: Propionibacteriales bacterium (assembly GCA_030453285.1). GTDB lineage: Bacteria > Actinomycetota > Actinomycetes > Propionibacteriales > Propionibacteriaceae > Carbonicoccus. The sequence continues at coordinate 444 of JAKDKP010000682.1, read as the reverse complement.
ACTACGGTCAACTCCAGTCGGTCGATGCCGGCGGGGCGTTCGGGATGCTCGTCGCCGACCGCGGCGAGGAAGCGCCGGAGTTGACGTTGGTGCACCGGTTCGTCAACGAGTGGGAGAAGACCGCCTCCCTGGACCTGCGGCACGGCCGCACCCGCGTCATCGACACCTATCTTGCCCACGACCGCATCGCCGACGGGAACGCCGAGGACATGATCGACGCCGCCTATGCCGCGTGGCGGACCGATCGCGATGCCGGGCGCGAGTCGGTGCTGATCGCCGAGACCCGGGAGGACGTGACCGCCCTCAACGCGAGAGCCCGTGCCGATCTGATCCTGGAGGGCATCATCTCCCCGTCCCGTGACGTCGCTCTGGCGGAGGGCACTCGTGCGGGGGTCGGGGACACGATCATCACCCGCCGCAACGACCGCCGCCTGCGCACCGGCA
>JAKDKP010000681.1 GCA_030453285.1 Propionibacteriales bacterium | reverse complement strand
AGGAGGCACCGGGTATGGCTACCAATTCCGCCATCGAGTGGACCGAGGTCACGTGGAACCCCGTGACGGGTTGCGATCGCGTCGCGGCTGGCTGTGACAACTGCTACGCGCTGGCCCTCTCCAAGCGCCTCAAGGCGATGGGGGCTGAGAAGTACCAGAACGACGGTGATCCACGCACCTCCGGCCCGGGGTTCGGGGTGACGATCCACCCGGGGTCGCTCCAACAGCCCTATCGGTGGCGGACGCCCAAGGTGGTGTTCGTGAACTCGATGAGCGACCTGTTCCACGCCAAGGTGCCACTCGACTTCATCCGCGACATCTTCGACGTCATCCGTGACACCCCGCAGCACACGTACCAGGTGCTCACCAAGCGGGCACTGAGGATGGCGCGGGTCGCCGACAAGCTGGACTGGCCGGAGAACCTCTGGATGGGCGTCTCGGTGGAGTCCGACGACGTGTTCGACCGGATCGATCACCTCCGAACGGTCCCAGCGGCGACGCGGTTCCTGTCGTGCGAACCGCTCCTCACGGCGTTGCCCGACCTGAACCTTGACGGCATCGACTGGGTGATCGCCGGGGGCGAGTCCGGACCGCGGGCACGCCCGATGGACCCCGCGTGGGTCGAGGACATCCGCGACCAGTGCGGTCAGGCCGGCGTGGCGTTCTTCTTCAAGCAGTGGGGTGGACGGACGCCCAAGGCGAACGGCCGCGAACTCGACGGCCGGACCTGGGACGACATGCCCGAGACGGCTGCGACGGCCTAGGCAGCACGACGAAAGACAAAGTCACGGGGCTTCTTGCCCTTGTCCACGTACTCCAGATCCCCTGACTTCACCAGTTCACGCAGCGCTGCCGTGAAGGCCGTCTCCTTCGCCTCGCCGTAGAGATCGCCGAAGATGTCGGTGACGTGGTCGACGGCCCTCTTGGCCTGGCCATCAGCAGTCAACGCACGCAGGTTGTCTGTGATGTGTGCAACCGCCTTGGTGTGCTCGCGATCGACCTGGTCGGCGACGGTGTCCCACAGCATGGACTCACGCTCGTCAGGATCTGGACCGAGAAATTCGATCCACCTCTCGCGCGCCTTGGCCGCAGAGACCCCGAACACCCAGAACCCATGAGGCTGGGAGGTCAGGAAGATCAAGTAGTAGACGGGCTGGTGATGTATCTGCCGCCGTACAGGGGCGACGACAGATCCGTAGGGTGTGCCCTCCGTAAGCCGCCGGGCGTACTGGAGCGCCACAGCGTCAGCGGCGGACTCCCAGGTCTGTCCACCAGAGGTCTCGTGCGCCTGCAGGGCCACATCCCGCCACCACTCACCGCCGCATACTTGGTCGGCCTGCGCGACACCGCCCAAGTCGAGCTGTCCCTTCTTCAGTTGTCCGCCTGCGCGACGGATCAGATCGGCATTGAAGTTCAACAGCACCTCAGTGCGCGGCCAGCTGCCTCGCTGCCGGAGGACTTCCCGGATAGAGCCCATCGGGAGGACCGCCCCGCATGGGTCGAGGAAGAGGAAGAGGCTGGCATCGGTCGCGAGCTTGAGCGCATCGCCCAGATGGTCACCACACTCTCCGTGGTAGCTGTGGATACGGATGCCGCGGCTGCGATACTCGTCTGCCACTGAGTCGAGGGACTCGTACTCGGCCCTGGCTCTCTCCACAAGGAGCAGATCAATCTGAGTCGAGCCCTTCCTCTTCTGGGCAGCGAGCATCATGTGCTCAGCGGAGCCTGGCGCGCCGGTCTCGAAACGCCCACGTCCGGCGAACCCGTCGAACAGCACGCACCGTTTTGGGCTCAGCTTGCTCGCGGTCATGGCCGCGAACTGAATGACGTACTGATCAAGGATTGTGAGGTATTGTCAAGACTTGTGGATCGGGGTGTCGAACCCAGTCCGTCAATCAAC
>JAKDKP010000680.1 GCA_030453285.1 Propionibacteriales bacterium | reverse complement strand
AGGTCCGGCCGTTGGACCGGAACCGACTCCGCTCAGCGGGTCTTCAGCAGGTCCCGGATCTCGACCAGCAGATCCTCGGAGGTCGCGGCAGCCTCGGGCTCCTCGATCTTCTTGCGCTCCTTGAACTTGTTGTACGGCAGGACAACCAGGAAGTAGACGACGGCGCCGACGATCACGAACGAGATCACGGCGTTGATGAACGGTGCCAGGTCAGCCTGGTGTCCCGCGGGGCCGACGAGCAGCTTGCCAACCTCGGGAGTGCCGACAATGGCAGCGATGATGGACAGGACCAGGCCGGTGAAGGCGGTGACGACGGCCGCGAAGGCGGTGCCGATGATGAACGCCACGGCAAGCTCAACGAGGTTGCCACGCAACAAAAATTCTTTGAACCCCTGCATCGCGGAGACTCCTTACGAACGTACGTAGTGCCCGGGGCTGGGCGATGAGGCTACGAGAGCACGAAAGTAGCACCTTCGGACCACGAAACGGCGCATCTGGCCGTGCCCGGACGCAGATGGTCCGAGTGGTCGGTGGACAGATCAGGAGCGCCACATGATCGACAACTGTGATGTGGCAGCGGCGGTGGCCAACTGGCGGGCGGCGGCCGGCGCGACGGCGACCAGCACGAGTTGCCCGCTCGAGGACTGACCGCCGCCCATGCCGAGCGGGCCGGCGTCGGTGCCGCCGGATGAGGGAATCGCCACCACCCGGGCCCGTTCGGCGATCGTCGTCGTACGGCCATCGGCCTGCGGATCTGCGGCGACCACATCCACCTCGTCACCGACCGCGAGCAGCCCGGCCACCTGAGGATCGCTCAAGCGCAGCGGCGCAACAACGGTCGAGGCGTCTCCGGCCATCATGCGGGGGGAGACGACGTCGGACTCGGTGATCATCCGGCCGTTGGTCGCCGGCGCCGCCAACGTCCGTCCGACCACCTGGTCGACCGAGCGCAGCACCTGCTCCGGCAGGACGTCATCGGGCACCTGCGTCAGTCGTACGTCCTTGCCCGTCACGGTGTATCCGCCCGGCAGGGTGCGCGTCGTGGTCACCACCGTGGTCGACGGCGGCGGAGTGGGAGAGGCAGCGTTGACGCCGGCAAGCACGGCAATGACGGCGGCCACCACGGCCAGTTTTCGTCGATGCCACGAAATGGCCCGACGGATGGCGGGAAAGGCTCGAGGATGCGCGGGTGTCGATCTCATACCCACACAGTGGTGACGTCAGCCGAGAATCGCCACGTCATCCACAGGTTGCCGAAAAGACGTGCCCAGACGCGGTTCAGCCTGTGGACGAAGCGCCGGCCGTCGCCTTGGCCGAGGACGACGACGTCGTCCTGGCGGACTCGGACTTGCCGCCCGACGTACCCGACTTGTCGCCGGAGGTCTTCGTCCCGGCGGCCTTCTCACCAGAAGACTTGTCGCCGGCACCCTTGTCCCCGGAGCTCTTGTCCCCGGAGCCCTTGCCATTGGCCGCCGCGCCGGATTCGCTCCCGGAGGAGGCGCGGCTGTCGGTGCGATAGAACCCGCTGCCCTTGAAGACCACCCCGACGGCGTTGTAGACCTTCCTCAGCACACCTTGGCACTCGGGACAGACGGTCAATGAGGGGTCACTGAACTTCTGCACGACCTCGAGGTCGCGACCACATTCGGTGCACAGGTACTGATAGGTGGGCATCGATTCTCCTTGACGGCAACGTCGGCATCCTACCGTTGCCCCGGTACGACCCCGAGCCAGGTGGGATCCCGGGTGCGGGCCGGAGTGGCCAGCCACGACATCGAGCCCCGATCGAGCGCTGGGGATCGGGGCTGCACGCGGATAGTCTGTGGCGGTGCGTCGTCTCCCCCGCTGGTTGCTGTTCACCGCTTTCGTCCTGGTGTTGGCGGTCAGCGCGTTCTCCAGCCT
>JAKDKP010000072.1 GCA_030453285.1 Propionibacteriales bacterium | reverse complement strand
AGGTGCTCGGCCCATGGCGTCATCGAGATCGGTGAACCGGTGAATCCGTGGCACACCAGCACGGCAGCCCGCCGGCCGGACACGAGCCGGGAGGCATCAGCGGACCACCGCTCTGCTCCGGCGCGGACCGGCGCCGACGTGGGGGCATCGCCAACACCGACGCGGTGTCGGGCCAGACGATCGATGAGGCTGCGCACGCGCCAATCCTAGTCGCCAGCCGTCGACGCGGAGGTGGTGCCCGACGCGAGTGGCTGTGTCCGGTACCGAGGCCGATCTCGCGCGACGGTGCGGGCAGGGCCTAGGGTGCGTTGCGGAGATTCAGGAGGTCCGATCCATGACATTGTTCAAGTTCTTGCGGGACGTGTTCGTCAAGCCGTGGTTCATGATCACCAGTCGGCCGTGGCTGGAGGGCGAGGAGAACATTCCCGCGTCCGGACCGGTGATCCTGGCCAGCAATCACCAGTCGGCGATCGAGACCGTCCTGTTGCCGGCAATGGTTCGCCGCGAGATGAGTTTTGCCGCCAAACAGGAGCTGTTCGCCAGCAAGGGTCTGCAGAATCGGATTCTGGCGACCTTCTTGAAGGCCGTCGGCATCCAGCCTCTTGACCGGACGGGCGGGCGGGCCAGCGCGAGCTCGATGGAGGCGGTCTCGGGTGTGCTGGCCGATGGTGGCGTGCTGGGCATCTTTCCCGAGGGGACCCGGTCACCGGACGGGCGGCTCTACAAGGGCAAGACCGGAACGGCGCGGCTGGTCCTGGCCGCCGGGGTGCCGGTCGTGCCGGTGGCCATGATCAACACCCTTGCGGTCGAGGTGAAGGGCTGGCCGTTCAAGCGGATGCGCAAGCCGGGCATCCGATTCGGTCCGGCACTGGACTTCAGCAAGTGGCGCGCCGGCGCACAGAATCGCGACGTGATCCGCCACGTCACCGACGAGATCATGACCGCGATCATGGAATTGTCCGGCCAGGAGTACGTCGACGTGTACGCCGCCAGTTTGCGTCAGGCCAGGGCCGAGGGTCGTGAACTTGCCGCCCCCGTGCTGCCGCGCCCGGGGTACGGGCGACCCGTTCCGCCAGTTCCCGGTGACGTCGAGACCGTTGTGGCGCCAACGGACCGCGTCGGGCGAGGGCGGGACGCCGTAGGCTTGGGGCCGGCAGTCGAGGACGGTACGCTGCCGCACGCCGAGCCGGAGGAGACGCTGTGAACTCAGAACGGCTGGTGGCCCTTGACCCCGAATCCGGCACCGTCGACGCCGACGCGGGACGTCAGGGCGAAGGCAAGGGCCTGTATTGGATGTTGCGTCATGTCGTGCTCGGGCCCGTCCTGCGTCGTGTCTTCCGGCCGATCGAAGAGGGCGTGGCCAACGTCCCCACCGATGGCCCGGCCATCCTGGCGATCAACCATCTGTCCTTTGCGGACTGGATCTTCATGCCGCTGGCCCTCAATCGACGGGTCACCTTCATCGCGAAGTCGGACTACTTCACCGGCGCCGGTGTCAAGGGCTGGGCCCAGCGCCGATTCTTTGCCGGCACCGGGCAGGTGCCGGTTGACCGATCCGGTGGCCGCGCCTCGGGGGGCGCGCTGCGCGCGGGGCTGTCGATCCTCGAACGCGGTGAACTCTTCGGCATCTTTCCCGAGGGCACCCGGAGCCACGACGGCCGTCTCTACAAGGGGCGTACGGGGGTGGCGCGGCTCGCCCTCGCCTCCGGTGTCCCGGTGATCCCGACCGCCCTGGTAGGCACCGACGAGATTGCTCCGCCCGGCAAGATGTTGAGCAAGATCATGTCGCCGACGGTCAAGTTCGGTGCCCCGTTGGATTTCTCCCGCTACCAGGATCTGGGATCGGATCGATTGGTGTTGCGCTCGATCACCGACGAGATCATGGACGCCATCCTGCAGTTGTCCGGGCAGGAGTACGTCGACGAGTATGCGCCGGCCGCCAAGGAGAAGGCGCGGCTGGCCAAGGAGCAGGTGCGGGTCGAACAGTTCCGCGCAGTCCAGGCGTGGGTGGAGTCCAAGGCCCCCGTACGACGCAGGACAGATGTCGACGCCGAGCAGGAGGGCACCGCAGCCACGGAGGCGCCCGACGGCTCCGGCGACCGGTCTGCCGAAAGCCCCGCCGAGGAGGATCCGCGGCCGTGATGGAACTGCACGGGCCGCTCTTCCGCGCGTACGCGGTGCTCCGGATGATCTTGGTCGTGCTGGCCATCGTGATCAACATCTCCCGGCTCGGCGACGTCGCCCACCCGATCGTGCTGGTGGTGCTGTGCACGTTGATCCTGCTCGAATCGGTCGGCGTCAGCGTCCTGTACGCCCTGCCGGCACGACGACAGTTGTGGGTCTTCGTCGTCGACATGGTGTTCAGCATTGGCGTGGTGCTGTCCTCGTTCTGGGTGTTGGGCCCCGAGGTCACCAACGCCGACGTCACCCCCTCGGTGGGGGTCTACTGGGCAATCGGAGCTCCGCTCGCGGTCGCATTGTGGCGCGGCTGGTCGTGGGGGGGCCTGGCCGGACTGCTGGTGATGATCGCCGAGTTCGCTGTCTCACCTGCGCTCACCGCAGAGTCAGTGGTCGGCAAGTTCCAGATCCTGGTGGCCTGTCTGTCGGTCGGCTACTTCACTTCCATCCTGCGGGCCACCACCCACGAACGCGAGCAGATGTACGCCGTGGCGGCCGGAATGGCCGAGCGGCAACGACTGGCCCGCATCGTGCACGACGGCGTGCTGCAGGTGTTGGCCATGGTCGAACGCGAAGGGCGGGTGCTCGGTCCACGCGGCATGCGGTTGGCTCGTGCTGCCCACGAACAGGAGGGACAGTTGCGTGCCCTGCTGCAGGACACCGACATCGATGTCACCGCACCGGATTCGCTGGATGTCACACACCACAATCTGTCGGTGATCCTCGACAAGCACTCGATGCCGGGAGTGACCATTTCGACTCCGGCCGGCACAGTCCTGGTTGAATCAAGTCGGGCCCGAGAGATCGATGCGGCCGTGGCCGAAGCCCTGACCAATGTCACCAAACATGCCGGCGCGCAGGCGCGGGCGTGGGTGTTGTTGGAACGCGAAGGGGACGAGATCGTGATCAGCATCCGCGACAACGGCGTCGGGGGAACGTTGCTCGACTTCGGCGATGCCGTGGATCGTGGACGGATGGGCATGCGACACTCGATCCACGGTCGCCTGGCTGACCTCGGCGGTTCGGCTCGGGTCAGGACGGCACCAGGTCAGGGCGTCGAGTGGGAGTTCAGGATTCCGGTGGATGTGGCATGAGCGAGCAGTTCGAGGAAGCGGAGATCCGTCGTCGGCTGATGCTGGTCGATGACCATCCGATGTGGCTCGAGGCTCTCAGCGGTGACCTGGAGGACGACGGGTTCGAGATCGTCGCCACGGCCGCCACCGGCGATGAGGCGTTGCGGCGGTGCCGGGCGACCAAGCCTGAGGTGATGTTGATGGATCTCAACATCCCTGCGCCGGACGGCGCCACGTGCATCGAGATCCTGCTCGAGGAGTTTCCCGAGATGCTCGTCCTGGTCATTTCGGCCAGTGGCGAACGTGACGATGTGTTGCGTGCCATCAAGGCCGGAGCCAAGGGCTACCTGGTCAAGTCAGCCTCCCCGGACGAGCTGGTCGATGGGGTCCGCCGGACGGCTGCCGGCGATGCGGTCTTCACTCCCGGGCTGGCTGGCCTCGTGCTCGGCGAGTTCCGTCGGATGGTGACCCGTGCCGAGGCGCACAACGACACCGGTCCCTCCCTCACCAATCGTGAGGTGGAGGTGTTGCGGCTGGTGGCCAAGGGATTGGCCTACCGGGAGATCGCCGACCGGCTGTACGTTTCCCACCGGACCGTGCAGAACCACGTGCAGAACGTGCTGCGCAAGCTCCAGTTGCACAACCGGGTCGAACTCGCCCTGTACGCGATCGAGCAGGGCTATCACGATGGTGATCCGCTGGTGATCGAGTAGGTGGCTCGTCGGTCCACGCAGCGGATCGGTTCGGCCAGCGAAGCCGGGCTCGGTAGCCTGTCGCTGTGCCAGACAAGCCAACCGACCTGCCCTTCGACACTCGGCCCCAACCCGACCTGCCCTCGCTGGGTGCATTGCATGCGCTGAACCCGATCCAGCAACCGACGTATGACGACCCCGCCGAGTTGGCCGAGGTCGTGGCGCGGCTGCGCACCCTGCCGCCACTGGTCTTTGCCGGCGAGTGCGACGAGCTGCGGCGCAAGCTCGCCTCGGTGGCGAACGGTGAGGCGTTCATCCTGCAGGGTGGCGACTGTGCCGAGACCTTTGCCGGGGTGACCGCGGACAACATTCAGGCCAAGCTGCGCGTTCTGTTGTCGATGGCGGTGCTCCTCACCTATGCAGCCCAGGTGCCGGTGGTGAAGCTCGGACGGATCGCCGGACAGTACTTCAAGCCGCGCTCGGCGAACGACGAGACCCGCGGCGGCGTCACTCTGCCGGCCTACCGGGGGGATGCGGTCAACGGGTTCGACTTCAACGCCACCGACCGCCGTCCGGATCCGCAACGGTTGCTGCAGGTCTACAACGCCTCGGCTGCCACCTTGAACCTGACGCGGGCGTTCGTCACCGGCGGTTTCGCCCACCTGGCCAAGGTGCACACGTGGAACGCCGACTTCGTCAAGCAGTCCCCGGCCGGCGCCCGCTACCAGGCGCTCGCCGACGAGATCGAGCGGGCCCTGGCGTTCATGACGGCCGCCGGCATCGATGACGAAGCGTTCCGCAGTGTTGATCTGTACTCCTCCCACGAGGCACTGCTGCTGGAATACGAGCACGCCCTGACCCGCGTCGACTCCCGCACCGAGAACCCGTACGGGGTGTCGGGGCACTTCTTGTGGATCGGCGAGCGGACCCGCCAACTCGACGGCGCCCATGTGGAGTTTCTGCGCCACGTCCGCAACCCGTTGGGCGTCAAGCTCGGCCCGACGACAACCCCGCAGACGGCACTGGAACTCGCCGACCGGCTCGATCCTGATCATGAACCGGGACGGATCACCTTCATCACCCGGATGGGCGCGGGCAAGGTCCGCGAGGTCCTGCCCGAAGTGATCGACACGGTGACGAAGTCTGGGCGCAAGGTTGCCTGGATCTGCGATCCCATGCACGGCAACACCTTCGAGGCCGCCAACGGCTACAAGACCCGAGCCTTCGACGATGTGATGGACGAGGTGAACGGCTTCTTCGACGTGCACGAATCGCTGGGCACCTGGCCTGGGGGAGTGCACGTCGAGCTGACCGGCGACGACGTCACCGAGTGTGTGGGTGGCGCCGACGAACTGGCCGAGGCAGACCTGTCCAACCGGTACGAGACGGCTTGCGATCCCCGGTTGAACCGGAACCAGTCGCTGGAGCTGGCCTTCCTGGTGGCCGAGCGGTTGGCCAGTGGTCGGATCCGTCGCAACAAGAACACCGCCGAGCCGGTGATCGGCACCGACGGCGAACAGCCGGCAGCATGATCAACTCGGACCTGATCGATCTGCGCAGTGACACCCTGACCGTGCCGACCGAAGCGATGCGCCGGGCCATGATCGACGCGCCGGTCGGTGCCGACGTGTACGGCGAGGACCCGACCGTGCACGAGCTCGAGGAGCGTACGGCCGAACTGCTCGGTCATGAGGCGGGTCTGTACTGCGCCACCGGCTCGATCGCCAACCTGCTGGGCATCCGGCTGCTCACCGAGCCGGGGCAGGAGGTGATCTGTGACGCGCAGGCGCACATCGTCCGGGCCGAGCTGGGGGCGCACGCGGCGCTGAACGGGGTCACCACCCGCACCTGGGACACCGGCGACGGGCGCGTCACTCTCGACAAGGTGGCCGGATTGATGGCGCCGTCGGACAGCCCGTACTTCGTCGGCACGGCGGCGGTCGAGATCGAGAACACGCACAACTTCGCCTCCGGGGTCGTCCAGTCGCACCGGGAGTTGGAGGCCATCGCCCGGCTGTGTCGCGGGCAGCAGGTCGGATTCCATCTCGACGGGGCCCGCTTGTGGAACGCGCATGTCGCCAACGGTGTTGATCTTGCCGACACCGCCACCTTGTTCGACACCGTCAGCGTCTGCTTCTCCAAGGGCCTGGGAGCGCCGATCGGATCGGTCCTGGTGTCCAACGACGACAACATCGAGCGGGCCCGGGTGCTCCGCAAGCGGATGGGCGCCGGCTGGCGGCAGGCAGGCATGATGGCGGCCGGTGCGTTGTATGCCCTTGATCATCATCTGGATCGGCTGCTCGATGATCATCGTGGCGCATCCGGGCTCGCCTCCGCGATCGCGGACCGGGTCGACGGGGCGGTCGATCCGCGGGCCGTCGAGACCAATATCGTGATGATCAACACCGGCCGGCACCTGGCGGCTGAGGTGGTCCAGCAGGCAGCCGAGCAGGGCGTCCGGATCACCGGTGTCACGGCCCACGCCGTACGGGCGGTGACCCACCTGCAGGTGTCGGTCGACGAAGCCGTACGGGCCGGTGCGGTGATCGGCGACCTGCTGGCCGCCTGACGTCGACGGCCCCAGCCCCATCGGGTCCGCCGGTGGTGGCACAGTGGGCGTCATGCAGATCACCCATCTCGGACACGCCGCCGTTCTGGTCGAAATGGCCGGCCGCCGGCTGCTCATCGACCCGGGGAACTTCTCCACAGCCTGGCACGGACTGACCGGGCTGGACGCGATCCTGGTCACCCATCAGCATCCCGACCATGTCGACCCCGAGCACGGACCGGGGTTGCTGCAGGCCAATCCCGAGGCGCTGGTCGCGATGGAGGCCGAGGCGCTCGCCCAGTTCGACCTCGCCGCGGCCGGACTCCCGCCCGATCGAATCTCCACCCTGACGGTCGGCGATGAGGTCCGCCTCGGTGCGGTGACGGTGACCGTGGTCGGTGGGCGGCACGCCGTCATCCATCCCGACATTCCCGGCATCGGCAACGTCGGGGTGGTGATCAGCGCCCCCGACGAGCCCACCTTCTTCCACCCCGGCGACGAACTGGACGCCACACCTGCGGGGATCGATGTGTTGGCCGTGCCAGCCTTCACCCCGTGGGCGGCGATGAAGGAGGTCGTCGACTTCGCCCGTGCCGTGGGTGCCCCCCGCGGATTCCCGATGCACGAGGGTGGCTTCAACGATCGAGGGTTCGCCCTGGTGCTGAGCCGCGTCAGCGAGATGGCCTCGATGGACCTGCAGGACCTGCGCGACGGTATGCCGACCACCTTCTGACCGAGCCGAGCTGACTTACTGCCCGGGCAGTGGTGGCGCTGCCTACCGCAGGTCGGCGGTGATCATGCCCTCGGGCTCTCGGCCGGGGCCGGCGTCGAGGCCCGGTCGAGGCACGCCGATGGTCTGCCAGACCTGATCGTCGACGTTCTCGAGGAAGGCGCACAGGAAGTCCAACGACTGGGTCAGATCCCACGGCGAGTGCTGGCGAGGGAAGGCGATCACCCGGTTGCCGTACAGGTTGATCACCGGTGCCCGCCAGGTCATCAACCACCGCCGCATCCGCTCGGTGACCACGTCCTGGGCGAAGTTGGGATGGCTGGAGAACACGTCGTAGCTCTGGTCGAAGATCTCGTCGCCGCTGGGCAGGACCGGCGACAGCTTCATCCCGTAGTCCTGCCGCCCCAACGTGAGCGACAGCGCGGGCACCGGTGCGGGCAAATACAGACCCAGGACTGCCTCGTAGTTGTCGTGAACGGTGGTGCTCTGCCCGTTGTGACTGGTGGTCTGCCAGTGGTATTGGAAGGCCGCGAAGCCGATGCCACGATGGGTGCCCCGTACGGTGTCGTGCACCCGAGGACGTTCTCCCTTGCCCACCGGCCCCATGCCGGCGAACTCTCCCAGCGCCGTCTGGTCCTCACCGAGCCAGACCCAATCGGTGCCCCGGAATCCGAGCCTCGGTTCCTTGGGCTGACCGACGTAGGACTGCAGGGCGGCGTGGTCGAATCGACTGGCCACCCGGGCAAGGTGGTCAACGAACACCTTGAGCGCCTCGGGTTCCTTCGGTGTCGGCGTCCGCAGGGCGACCAGGTTGTTGCCGTCGATCGCCAGATCGATGCCTGCCCCGCCCGGTGACTTCGGGTCGCTCGTGGCGGCAGCCCAGGCGCCCAGCTCGTCCAGCACCTGTGGCGTCAGCAACGCCCGCGCGAAGGCCTGATCGCTGGTGGCCACGTCCAGCACCGGCGCCCACCGCTGATCAAGTTCGTACGCGTCGGCCTGGACGGCGAACCGGCTGTGGCCCTTGGCGTCGGTCGAGACGAACAGCGGCGGGTAGTGGTGCGGCAGCGCCACCATGGTCACCCGTGACCGTGATTCCGGTTGCGTGGTGCGGTATTCGAAGGCCTGGAAGGCGGTGCCGTCGCTGGCGGTGCCGACG
>JAKDKP010000679.1 GCA_030453285.1 Propionibacteriales bacterium | reverse complement strand
ATGTGCATGTACTCGATACCGGTGGTCCGACAGTACGAGTCACGCAGGATGCCGAGGATCTTGCGCAGGGTCAGCCGCTGCCCCTTGGCGAACGATCCGGTGGCGAAGGTGCGGTCCAGGTCCCACAGCGTCAGGCCGTGGGTCTGCACGTCAAGATCATGATGGTTGCGCTGGCGGTACTCCAACGGATCGGTGTCGGCCATCAGGTGCCCGAAGACGCGGTAGGCGTTGATCAACTCCATCACCCGCGCCTGCTTGCCGACTTCATCCTCGTGCCGGTCGCTGGTGTCGGTGGCCCACCGGATCGGCTCGTACGGAATCCGCAGGGCACGGAAGATCTCGTCGTAGAAGCCGTCCTCCCCGAGCAACAACTTGTGCAGCACGCCGAGGTATTCACCCGAGGCTGCACCCTGGATGACTCGGTGGTCGTACGTGGAGGTGAGGGTCATCATCTTGGAGACCGTCATCTCCGACAGCCGTTCGGGATCGGATCCCTGGAACTCCGGCGGGTAGTCCATCGAGCCGACGCCGACGATGCAGCCCTGCCCGTTCATCAGACGCGGAATGGAGTGGTTGGTGCCCAGCGTGCCGGGGTTGGTCAGGCTGATCGTGGTGCCGGCGAAGTCGTCGACGCCGAGCTTGCCGTCACGGGCCCGTCGCACGACATCCTCGTACGCGGCCCAGAACTGGGCGAAGTCGAGACTCTCGCAGGACTTGATGTTGGGCACCATCAACGTCCGGGTGCCATCGGGCTTGGGCAGGTCGATGGCGATGCCGAGGTTCACGTTCGCCGGTACGACCATGTTGGGCTTGCCGTCGATCTCGGCGTAGCCGTTGTTCATCCCCGGCACCTTGGCCAGGGCCTTCACCATCGCGTACCCGATCAGGTGGGTGTAGGAGACCTTGCCGCCGCGGGCACGCTTGAGGTGGTTGTTGATCACCACGCGCTGATCCATCAACAGCTTGACCGGCAGCGAGCGAACGCTGGTGGCGACTGGGATGGTCAGCGACAGGTCCATGTTCTTGGCCGTACGTCCGGCCGCACCGCGGAGCACCTGATTGGTCGGCTCGGCCTTGCCGGCTTCGGGACGCACCGACGGGTTCGGCGGATCGGCGGGCAGGCCGCCGACATTGCCCGGCTTCGAGGGTCGCGACTCCTTGACCTGGTTGGGCTGTTCGACCGTCGCCTTGGGTGCGTCGCCCTTGTCGGACGCCGCGGTGGCCTTCGGCGAGCCGGCGTCGGGAACCTTGGCGGTCGCCGCTGCCGCCTGCTGGCGATCCTGCTCATCCTTGGTCGCCGTCTTCGCGTTCGCCGTCTTTGCGCTCGCCGTCTTCGCGGTGGCCTCGCGGTCGGAACCCTGGTGGGTGGTCGGCTGGTGTGCGGGCTTCTTCGCGGCCGGCTTCTGCTCGACGGCCTTCTCGGTGTCGCGCTTGGCGAAGAGTTCCCGCCAGGTGGCGTCCACCGAGTCCGGATCGGCGGTGTACTGCTCGTACATCTCGTCGATGAGCCAATCATTGGCTCCGAAGTCGACCGGTGAACCAGAGGATGAATCGGGCACGGTGGCCACAATCGCCTACTTCCGTCGTTGCATGTGTGTGTCTGGCAGGGGACGGCCGTGACGGACCGTCAGCTCCTGTGGTCCCCTAGGCTACCGAAGACATCAGACCAGCGGGGCAGTGGTTCCGTCCGTGGTCGGTGTGTCGTCAGCGCGAGCCACAGTGCGCCCAGCAATCCGTCGCCCGACTCCAGCACGCATGTTCGCTGCGCGCGGACAAGCGCGTCGCGGACCGGCGCGGCCAGGGCCCCGTGGCCGGTGGCCACCGACCCGGTGAGCACGATGGGCATGGACGGATCATCCCGGGTCAGCTCAAGAATGCGGTCGGGTCGTCGGGGAGGGCTGCGAC
>JAKDKP010000678.1 GCA_030453285.1 Propionibacteriales bacterium | reverse complement strand
CATCTCCTCGTCCGGGGTCTGCGCGGTGTCGCGCAGGATGAGCTGGCCGTCGCTCCGGCGGATGGCCAGGTGACCACCCTTGCGGTCGTTGACCGTCCGGCGGCAGAGTTCGGCGGCGTACGGGGCACCGGACGCCGCGAACCAGCCGGCGATCCGGGCGTCCGGGGCGGCGCCCAGATTGTCGGAGTTCGACACCGAGGCATACCGGAATCCCTGCCCCAGCAGGCGATCCAGCATTCCCGACGCGAGCAACGCGGTGTAGATGTCACCGTGCCCAGGCGGGCACCACTCCATGCCCGGATCGGCCGGCCACTCCACCGGAGTCAGATCGTCGGCGCGCAGTTTGGGTTCGGAGTTCTGCAGGAAGTCCAGCGGCAGCCCGTCGACGACGAGGTCCTCGTACGCCGACAGAGCTTCGAGGGTGTCGTCGCGGGTCCGGAACGAGTTCATGAACACCAACGGCAGTCGGGCTCCGGTGGCTGTACGGGCCGCGCGCACCTGATCGACGACCAGATCAAGGAAACTCTTGCCATCTCGTACGGTGAGCAACGACTTCGCCCGATCCATGCCCATCGACGTGCCCAGCCCACCGTTGAGCTTGATCATCACCGTCTGGTCGAGTGCGGCAGCCCCCTGCTCAGCGCTGACCTGAGCATCAGCCAGCGAAGCCGGATCCTCCAGCGGTGCAATCGTGTCCTCACCGATCAGTCCGGTGGCACCGCCCTCAAGCTCGCCGTAGTAGTGCGAGAAGACGTCGATGGCGGCCTGGCCGACACCGGCCGCTCGCATCTTGTCCTGGGCCTGCCGCAGTCCGGATTCGCTCATACGTTTCTCCTATGTCAAGCCGCTGCTGGGAGGGCAGTGGTTTGACGGTTGTGATGATCGGTGGTGAGGAGGTGGAAGACGACCCGGGCGAGGCGTCGTTTGAGGCAGCGGAGGGCTTCGGTCTTGGACTTGCCCTCGGCAAGTTTCTTCTCGTAGTAGGCGTGTCCCAAGGTGTCAGGGATGCGTGCCTGGGTGATCGCAATCCGGTGGACCGCAGCGTTGAGTTGCCGGTTCCCCGAGCGTGTCATCTGGACCCGGCCTGCGGTGTTGCCTGACCAGACCGGGATCGGTGCGATCCCGGCATGTCGAGCGAACGCCGCCTCGGAGTGGAACCGGCTGATGCCAGCGGACTCACCGAACAGCTTGGCTGCCGACAGTTCCCCGCACCCGGTCAGGTCGAGCAGGGTCGGGACCTCACGGCGAACCAGAACACCGATCCGCTGGTCGAACTGTTTGATCCGCACGGTCAACGCGATGACGTCATCCAGCTCGTCCAGCGCCATCTCGGCCACGATCCCGTCGAGGGTGACCAACCAATCCCGCAGGGCCTGCTGGTGCTTGACCCGGTCCATCGATCCCTTGGCCGGTGCCTGGCCAGGGTCGAGCTCGTGGACCCGCCACAGCAGGCTGTTGATCGTGCGAGTTCTGGTCTGCACCAACGATTCCCGCCGGTCAACCAGCAACTTCGCCTCACGTGAGGCCTCGTCATGGGAAGCCACCGGCAGCGATGGCTCACGCAGGAACGCCCGCGCCACCGCCAAAGCGTCGATCGGGTCAGACTTGCCCCGGGTGCGAGCGACCCGCCGCTGCTCGGCCATCATCTTCGGCGGCACCCGCACCACCGGCTGACCAGCGGAGAGCAGATCCCGCTCCAACCGCGCCGACAGATGTCGACAGTCCTCGATTGCCCAGCTCAGCTCGGCACCGAACTCTCCCCGAGCCCACGCCAACGCTGTGGCATGCCCCTCGCTCGTGGCTGCGACCGTGCACTGCCCGATCTGCTTGCCGACCCCGTCGACCGCGACGAAGGTGTGTGTCCGCTTGTGGACATCGGCTCCAACAACAACCATGGTGGTTGCCTC
>JAKDKP010000677.1 GCA_030453285.1 Propionibacteriales bacterium | reverse complement strand
TCGATTCGGTGAACACCGGCAACGAGATGCGAGACAACCACGTGCGTTCCGACGAGATCTTCGCCGCTGCCAACAACCCCGAGATGACCTTCGTGAGCACCGGCATCAGTGGCTCCGACGGCGACTATCTGATCACCGGTGACCTCACCCTGCACGGTGTCACCAAGTCCGTCGATCTCAAGGCCGAGTTCCTGGGCGTCGCCACCGATGCCTACGGTGCGGTGCGACTGGGTGCTGAGGCGACCACCAGCATCAACCGCAAGGACTTCGGCGTGGACTTCAACGTTCCGCTCGACGGCGGCAAGCTGCTGCTCGGTGACAAGGTCGACATCACCCTGACCATCGAGGCCGCCAAGAACTGACCTCCGAGCGCCCCCTGGGGCGCTGCGGCACGGGCGGTGCCTGCCCCCTGCCGGGCCCGGTGCTGTCAGCGCCGGGCCCTCGCATCCCCCGCGGGGTCAGCCGTGCAGACGTCCGCCCGGGGATCACGACACCTGGGCGGTGAAGGCGTGTGCCAGGGCAGGGGTGAACAGGACGAACCGCACCAGGGTGATCATTGAGTCCGACTGAGTCCGATCCCACTCCCGTACGGCGGTGACGGCAATCTCCGCCGCTGTCGCGGCGTCCCAGCCGTACGCGCCGGCGCCGACGGCAGGAAAGGCGACGGTGGTGGCTCCCAGTCGGGACGCCTCGTCGAGACTGGCGCGGTAGCACGCGGCGAGCAGTGCGGGATCGGTCTGTCCGGCGTGCCGGTTGGGCCCGACCGTGTGCACCACCCACCGCGCCGCCAGGTCACCGGCACCGGTCGCGACGGCGTGACCGACCGGCAACCCGTGGGGCCACGATTCACGGCGTACGCGGCGGCACTCGTCCAGCAGCGCCGGCCCGGCGGCGGCATGGATGGCGCCGTCGACTCCGCCGCCACCCAGCAGGGATGAGTTCGCGGCGTTGACGACCACGTCGACACGTTGCTCAGTGATGTCGGCGATGATCACGTCGATCAGCATGCAGCCCCTCAGACTCTCCGGCCGAGATGGTTGGTGATGATCGACCGCAACTCGGGCAAGTCGAACATCTCGGTGGTGGCCAGCGCATTCACCCCGCCCTGCAACGGATCGCCACCATGAGCGAGCAGGTGGCGAACCAGGGAGGCATTCTGTCGGAAGACGGCACAGGTGAGCGCGGTCTGGCCGCGTTCATTGACCCGGTTCACGTCGGCGCCGCGTGCGACCAGGCCATGGACGAGTTCGCTGTGACCGTGGTAGGCGGCCAGGATGATCAGGGAGTCACCCTTGTGGTCGGTGAGGTCGGCGGGGATGCCTTGGTCGATGAGTCCCAGCACCTGTTCGGACTCGCCGCGACGGGCCAGGTCAATCACGGTGTGCAGGAAGGCCAGCTCGTCGTCGGTGAAGGTGACCTCGTTCGCATCTCCGCTCATGTCCCCATCGTAGGGACGGTCCGGATCGCGATGGGCGGCGTCTCGATCCAGGGCCGGCACGGCAGAGCTGGCTAGGCTCATCCGGTGAGCACCACATGGGATCTTCCGGCCACCCTGGCGGCCAGTGTCCAGCACCAGTTGGTGATCAAGAAGTCGAGGTTCCTGGCGCGGGTTGCTCCGGTGGCCAATGCGGGCGAGGCCGATGAGGTGATCAATGCCGTCCGCAAGCAGCATTGGGAGGCGCGGCACCACTGTGTCGCGATGATCACCGGCTTGGCGGGTGATCGGGCCCGCTCGTCCGATGACGGTGAGCCGTCCGGGACGGCCGGGGTGCCGATGCTCGAGGTGCTGAGACGTCGGCATCTGACCGATGTGGTGGCCGTGGTGTCGCGGTGGTTCGGGGGGACGAAGCTCGGCGCCGGAGGACTGGTCCGCGCCTACTCCTCCGCGGTCTCCGCGGCGCTGGACCGAG
>JAKDKP010000676.1 GCA_030453285.1 Propionibacteriales bacterium | reverse complement strand
GAATCGGGGTCGTCGGGATTGGGCTCCTCAGGGCTGTCGATGTCCTCGGACCCGAAATCATCGGCGCTGACCTGGTCGAGGAATTCCCGGAACTTCTCCACCTGGTCGTCATCCTCGTCCTCGGGGACCTCGATGCCGGCCTCGTCCAGCACCTCATCACTGCAGTAGATGTCCGAACCGGTCCGCAGCGCCAACGCGATCGCATCGGAGGAGCGCGCACTGATCTGCACACCATCGATCACCAGGGCCGCGTGGAAGGTGTTGTCGGTCAACTCGGTGATGTGCACCTCGGTGAGCCGGTGGCCGAGACCGGAGATCACCTCGGCCAGCAGGTCATGGGTCAACGGACGCTGCGGCAGGACGCCCTCCTGGGCGTTGGCGATCGCCGAGGCCTCGTGAGCCCCGATCCAGATCGGCAGGTAGCGGTGTCCGACGACTTCACGCAGCAGCACCATGGGGATGTTGGACGGCATCTCCATCCGGACTCCGACGACATCGAGTTCACGCATGCGGCCAGCCTACCCACGCACCGCCCCGCCGGGCACCGGCGCGGCAACAGATCCCCGCAGAGCAGAATCCAGGCAGCAACCGGGGTAGACCAGACGGATCGAGGGTGCACCGGGCAACCGACCGCCCGACACCGCGACGGCACTGATCGGTCAGACGAGTACGTGGCCGGTACGGCTCGACGCCGGGCTCAGCGGCCGACGGCAGTCCGCAGCAGGGCCGAATGCACCCCGATGACGAGGTTCATCACCTCGTTGGCCGCCTCCCGGCTGCCTCCGGTGCGTCGCACGTACGGGGCAATGGCCTGTTCGACCAGACCCACTTCACGATCGGCCGACATCTTGATCGCCCGCAGGTGCCGGGCATCCAGGCCGAACTCGGCCAGCTTCTTGGCGGCCCGGGCCACCACCAGCGCCTCACGACCATAGAACCGCGTGCCGCGGTTCGGCAGCACGATCTGATACTTCTCCAACTCCACCAGGGTGGCGTCGGTGAGTCCGCTGGCCTCCAGCAGATCGGCCCGGGACAGTCGTACGACCCGGTCGTTGCGGGCCTGTTGTCCCGGCGCGGTCGGGGTGGTGGTCGGGGCGGGAGCTGCACCCGGAACCCGCGGCCGCAACGAGTCGACGTGCGGCGGCTCCATGCCCCGGTCCATCATGTCGAGGTGTTCCCGGATCACCTTCAACGGAAGGTAGTGCTCCTTCTGCACCGACAAGATGTAGCGCAGCCGCATCTCGTCGTCGGCGGAGAACCGGCGATAGCCCGACGGAGCACGTTGCGGGGTGATCAGACCCTCGGACTCGAGGAATCTGATCTTGGAGATCGTGACATCGGGGAAGTCCTGCTTCATCGAGTTCAGGACCTGGCCGATGCTCCGACGACTCTCACCCGGGGCCATCAACTACGTCCGGGCTCGCTCGTGTGGAAGACCAGTCGGAACTTGCCGATCATCACCTCGTCACCGTCGGTGAGTTCGACCGGACCCTCGATCACCTGACGATTGACGTACGTGCCGTTCAGGCTGCCCTTGTCCTCGATCGTGATCGACCCCTCGGCGCGCCGGATGACGGCGTGCTCACGCGAGACGGTGATGTCGTCAAGGAAGATCTCCGACTTCGGATGCCGCCCGGCCGTCACTTCGTCGGTCTGGACCAGATAGCGGCTACCGGTGCTGGGGCCACGCTGCACGATCAGCAGCGCAGACCCCGACGGCAGTGACTCCACCGCGGCCTGGTCATCGGCGCTCAACCGCGGGCTGGAGTCGTCGGCGGCCTGCTTGATGACCTGGGTGCTGTCGACGGCATTGGCCTGGGTGTCTTGGTCAACGGTCCCGCTCGCCTTCTGAACCGCCTCGCCGCAGCGGGCACAGAAGTTGCTGCCGGCCGGGTTGTCGTGACCGCAGT
>JAKDKP010000675.1 GCA_030453285.1 Propionibacteriales bacterium | reverse complement strand
GCTACGAGACGCCCACCGACCAGCGCTACTGCATCAACTCGATCTCGATGACGCTGCGGCCCGCCGAGGGCTGAGCTCCGCCTCACCCGCCCCAGGACGTTCCTATGTCGCGTCAAGTGCGCGCAGGTCGGCTTTGAGCGCGCCGTAGAGCTCTCTGGCGATGAGTCGTTTCATGGCGCGGATGATGTCCTTCTTGGACAAGCCTTCGTGGGTGCGGCGGGAGGCGTAGTCGATCGCAGGCTGGTGACGGCCCAGGCGTCCGACGGCCACGAGGTGGATCGCGGCGTTGGCTGCCCGGTCCCCGCCGCGGTGCAGACGCATCCGATGTGTCTGCCCGGACGAGGCGGGGATCGGCGCGACGCCGGTCAGGCGCGCGAACTTGGCCTCGGACCCGATCCGGTCGATGTTCTGGCCGGCGGTGATCAGCAGTTGTGCGGCGGTGTTGACGCCCACGAAGGGGCGCTCGAGCAGTCGAGGCGCGATCTGTTCCAGCAGGACGCTCAGGTCCTCGTCCAGGGCGCGGATCTGGCTGTCGAGGGCGTGGATGCGTTCGGCCACGCTGCGTAGTGCGGTCTTGGCGGCTTGCTCGGGCTCGGTCAACCGGGAACGGTCGGGCTGTAGCCGCAGGCTGGCGGCAGCGATGTCTCTGTTACGGGTGCCCAACCGGTCACGCAGCCCGGCAGGAGCGGTGATGGCCAGGTCCCCGATCTGGATCAGCAGGGTCGCGCGCTGCTGCACGGCGCCACTACGGGTGGTGTGCAGGTACCTGACCGACTCGATCACCCCGCGGCGGTCCTTGGCGATGACCGCTGCCCGGCCAGTGCGTACTGCGTCGGCAGCCATGACCGCGTCGATCGGGTCGGACTTGCCACTGGAGGCACGCACCCACGCCTCGGGCCGGTTGACATCGATGACGGTGCACCCGGCATTCGTCAGCTCCCGAGCAAGGGCAGCACCGTAGGTACCGGTCTGCTCGACCCCGACTCGGGTGACGGGCCACTGTCCCAACCACGCGGCCAAGGCCCGGCAGCCGGCACTGGTGGTGGTGAACTCTTGCTCAGCCAAGACCTGTCCGCCCTGGTCGATCACGGCCCCGTGGTGAGTGGCCTTGTGCGTATCGACGCCCGCAAAGGCCTGTTGCGCCGTCACTGCTGGTGTTGTCATGCTGGACATGCGATCTGTCTCCTTCACCTACGTGGAGGATGACTTCACCGAGCCGGGCGGACACTACGGTGATGAGCCAGCACGATCGCGGCAGGTTCCTATCAAGTCACAACCCCGCCCGGCTCGGCCCATCGCTCCGGAACTGATAACCGGACCGGGACCCGGACAGAGCCGACACGTCTTGCGGAAGACAACCAACAGGCGTCAGATTCTCGGAAAGTCAGAACCCCGCCGGGACCCACCACCATCCTCACCGATTCTCGGGTCACCCGATAAACCTCGCCTTCGCATGAGTTGCAAACTCTTGCGGAGGCGAGGTTTCTCTTGTCGAGCGGTCAGGCAGCTTGGGCCAGGGCGTCTCGAACCGCTTCGACGATCCGCTCCGGGTGGAAGAGGTCCGCCCAGGTCACCCGGATCACGACGTACCCGGAGGACCGGATGCGGTCCTCGCGCTTCTTCTCCCGGAAGAGCGCGTCAGGGCCACCGTCGGTGTACTTCACCTTGCCGTCGAACTCGATGAGCACATGGGTGCCCTCGATGCCCAGGTCCACCCTCGCAAAAACGACACCGTCCCTGTCCGCGATGGGCACCTGAGACTCCACGTGGTAGCCAGCGGCGAGCAGGATCGCCCGGGTGACGCTCTCACCGAGGGACTCGGCCCTCGGGTCGCACCATGCGAGGGCGCACCGCGCACGGTGACTGGCGGGCCAGCCTTCGCCCCGGTCGAAGGCCGACTCCAAGGCATCGC
>JAKDKP010000071.1 GCA_030453285.1 Propionibacteriales bacterium | reverse complement strand
CACCCGTGGCGGCGCGCTCGCCCTGCGCCGCGACGATGTCGGCGTGCTGCGTGCAGGTGCTCGCGCGGATCTGATCATGCTCGACGCCCCGAGTCACACCCACCTCGCCTATCGCCCGGGTGTGCCATTGGTCCGTACGGTGCTGCGGGCCGGTCGGGAGGTGGCCCAGCGATGATCGTCGACACTCCCCCGCAGCCCTGGACCGGTCGCGACGACGGGCCCGGCCCCGAGCATGCTCGTTGGCACCAGATGATCACCCCCTGGGAAGGACAGTCAGCTCCCTGCGTGATCGGCTTCGCCAGTGATGAGGGCGTACGACGCAACGGGGGACGTGTGGGTGCGGCAGGCGGGCCGGCCGCACTGCGCACCGCGCTGGCTCCACTGGCGGCCCGGGCCGTGGTGCATGATGCCGGCGACGTGGCGGTCTCCGGTACCGAGCTGGAGGCCGGCCAGGAGCGCCTGGCCGAGGCGGTTCGTACGATCCTCGATGCCGGCGGTCTGCCGGTGGTGCTGGGTGGCGGCCATGAGGTGGCGTACGGCACCAGCACCGGTCTGGCGCACAGTGCGCGCGCTCTCGCCGGCAAGCGGATCGGCGTGATCAACATCGATGCCCACTTCGACCTCCGTGACGCCGAGGTGCCGACGTCGGGAACCCCATTCCGACAGTTGGCGAGTGAGGCGGCGGCCGAGGGGCGCGTCTTCTCCTACGCCGTGGTGGGGATCAGCGAGGCGAACAACACCCGCATCCTGTTCGACACCGCCGCCGAGCTCGGGGTGCAGGTGCTGCTGGATCATGAGTGTGGCGATCACGGTCGACTCCGCACCTTCGTTGCAGAGTTCTGCGCTGGCGTCGATCTGGTCCACCTGACCATCGATCTCGACGCCCTACCCGCCTCGGTGGCCCCCGGAGTCAGCGCACCGGCCGGCTTCGGGATCTCCCTGGATGCCGTTCGACTGGCCTGCCGCACCGTTGCCAGCTCCGGACGGCTCGCGGTGCTTGAGGTTGCCGAGCTGAACCCCTCGTACGACATCGACGGCAGGACTGCCCGGACCGCCGCCCGGCTGATCGACGAGGTCCTCGCCACCCGGTCCTGACCTTCCGGAAAATCGGCACGCTGGCCCTCACCCCCGGCGCATACGTCCGGCAATGCCGCTGAGCGTGCCGATTTTCCGGCTCCGATCAGAGCATTGGGTTCAGTCGCGGGCCAGCAGTTCCACCCGATTGCCGTGGGTGTCGCGGGTGTGGAACCGCTCGTACCCCTCGAAGGTGTGGCGCTCGGTCCAGTCGACCTCATAGCCGAGTTCGGTCAGGCGCTGCCCGATTCGCTCGAGCTCCACGACTGGACCGACCACCAGGGCCGGGTGCGCCTTGCGCGCTGGCCGGAAAGGGTCCTCGATGCCCACGTGCAGTTCCGCGGTGATCCGGGCCCCGTCGTACGAGCGGAACCAACAGCCACCCCGACCAGCGAGTTCGGCAGGCTTGGCCACCTCGGTCAGCCCCAGGCCCTCGGCATAGAAGCGGCGTGCCCCCGGCTCACCACCGGGCGGACTGGCGACCTGGACGTGGTGCAACAGCATGGGGCTCCCTCTCGACCAAAGTATCTTGACATCAAGATTCCTAGTCGGCAAGGCTCATCCGCAAAATCGGCACGCTCAGCCTCACTCCCGACACCTAGGTCCGGCAATGCCGCTGAGCGTGCCGATTTTCGCAAGAGCCACCCGGATCTGAGCGAGCCCGGAGACGGACAACGGGCCGCCCCGCACGGTGCGGAGCGGCCCGTGGGCGCCAGCGGTCCGGCGGTTGCGTCACGCCGCAGGGGCGATCCGCAGCACGGCCACGGCGAACGAACTCAGACGTTGAAGCCGAGGGCACGCAACTGGTCACGGCCGTCGTCGGTGATCTTCTCGATCCCCCACGGCGGCATCCAGACCCAGTTGATTGCGGCTCGCGTCACCAAGCCCTCCAGCGCGGTGTAGGTCTGGTCCTCGATCACATCGGTCAACGGGCAGGCCGCCGAGGTCAGTGTCATGTCGATGGTGACCGACGAGTCGTCGTCGACGTGCAAGCCGTACACCAGTCCGAGGTCGACGACGTTGATGCCGAGCTCGGGGTCGACGACATCCTTCATCGCCTCGGTGAGGTCCTCGACGCTCGGCTTCGCCGACACTGCCGCGGTCACTGTGTCCGTATCGGGAAGATCAACATCGGGCAGCTCGTCACGAACCAGGTCGGAAGGTCGCTGTTGTGTCATCGTGCACT
This sequence comes from Propionibacteriales bacterium, assembly GCA_030453285.1. GTDB lineage: Bacteria > Actinomycetota > Actinomycetes > Propionibacteriales > Propionibacteriaceae > Carbonicoccus. Next base: position 6,192 of record JAKDKP010000071.1, on the reverse strand, counting down.
CCTGTCGTCATCTGCTCGGGTGCTGGATCCTGCTGGGTCACTGGGTCGAGCCGTGTTGGGGGCGTTGTCGGCCTCGGCGGCAGCGCGGGTACCGGCGTCGGCGAAGGCCGCCCAGCCGAGCAACGCGCACTTCACCCGCGCCGGGAACTTGGCCACCCCGGCAAAGGCGATGCCGTCCTCGAGGCGCTCCTCATCCCCGGCGATCGTGCCTTGCCCGTGCATCATCTCGGTGAACTCCCCCCGCAGCGCGAGGCCCTCGCTGAACGGCTTGCCGATCACCAGATCGGTCATCACCGAGGTGGAGGCCTGCGAGATCGAGCAGCCGACTCCATCGTACGAGACGTCGGCCACCACGTCGCCGTCCAGATGCACCCGCAGGGTCACCTCGTCACCACAGCTCGGGTTCACGTGATGCACCTCGGCCTTGTACGGGTCGCGCAGCCCGCTGTGATGCCGCTCCCGATAGTGGTCGAGGATGATCTCCTGATAGAGGTCTTCGACGTTCATCGCCCGCCTCCGAAGAAGTTCTGGGTCCACAGCAGGGCCTCGACCAGCTGGTCGATCTCTGCGGTGGTGGTGTACAGGTACGACGAGGCCCGCGTGCTGGACTGCACCCCGAATGCCTCGTGCAGTGGACGGGCACAGTGATGACCACCTCGTACGGCCACCCCCCTGCTGTCCAGCATCTGACTGACGTCGTGCGGGTGGATCTCACCCAAGGTGAACGAGATCGCGCCACCGCGATTGATCGCTCGGCCATCGGCTGCCACCTCGGTCGGGCCAAGCACCCGCAGGTCGGGCACCTCGGCCAGCGCGGTCAACGCATAGCCGGTGATCAACTGCTCATGATCATGGATCGCCGCCATGCCGATCTGATCAAGGTAGTCGGCCGCTGCGCCGATCATCGTCGCCTCGACGATCGGCGGAGTACCGGCCTCGAAGCGGTGCGGCGGCGGGGCGAAGGTCGATCCGGTCATCTTGACGATCTCGATCATCTCGCCGCCACCGAGGAACGGCGGCAGCTCGGCGAGCAGGTCGTAGCGACCCCACAACACGCCCAATCCGGTCGGGCCCACCATCTTGTGCCCGGTGAACGCCACCAGATCGGCCCCGAGGGCAGCCACATCGGTCGGCATCTGCGGCACGGCCTGGGAGGCGTCGACCACCATCACCGCGCCGACCGCATGGGCCTGCTCGGCGATCTTGGTGATCGGGTTGACCGTGCCCAGGACGTTGGACACCCAGGTCAGCGACACGACCTTGGTGCGCTCGTTGATCAGCCTGTCCCGTACGGCGGCCTCAAGATCAAGTTTGCCGTCGGGAGTGAGTCCGAACCATCGCAGGACAGCACCGGTCCGCTCGGCCAGCAACTGCCACGGCACGATGTTGGAGTGGTGCTCCATCTCGGAGATGACGATCTCGTCACCCTCGGACAGCCCGACCCCCAGCGAATGCGCGCACAGGTTCAACGCCTCGGAGGCGTTCTTGGTGAAGATGATCTCCTCGGGCCGGGCCGCCCCGATGAACCGGGAGATCCGTGAGCGACCGTGCTCGTACCGCTCGGTCGACTCTGCTCCGAGCACGTGCATGGCTCTGGCCACATTGGCGTTGTGCTGCAGGTAGTGATCGGCGACCGCATCAACGACAACCTGCGGTTTCTGCGAGGTGTTCGCGCTGTCGAGGTAGGCCAACGGGTATCCGTTGGCCTCCCGGGCGAGGATCGGGAAGTCGGCCCGTACGCGCTCGACGTCGTAGGGCCACCCCCCATTCGTCGACAGAGCCTGCACCTCGGCGGCCATCAAACCGACGCCGCCTGTGCCGCCGCGGCTTCCTTGTCGGCACTCAGATAGCGGTCGTAGCCCTCGGCTTCGAGCCGGTCGGCCAGCTCGGGGCCACCCTGCTCGGCGATCCGGCCATTGACGAAGACATGCACCTGGTCGGGCTTGATGTAGCGCAGGATGCGCGTGTAGTGGGTGATCAACAGCACGCCCTTGGTCCCGACAGGGCCGCCTTCGGCGTCACGATCGCCCTGCGCGGAGAAGCGGTTCACACCCTCGGACACGATCCGCAGGGCGTCGATGTCGAGGCCCGAGTCGGTCTCGTCGAGAATCGCGAAGCGCGGATTCAGCAACTCCAACTGGACGATCTCGTGACGCTTCTTCTCACCACCGGAGAAGCCCTCGTTGACGCTGCGCTGGGCGAAAGCGGCATCAAGGTTCACCTTTTCCATTGCGGTGTTGACGTCTTTGACCCAGGTGCGCAGCTTCGGCGATTCGCCGTCGATCGCGGTCTTGGCCGTACGGAGGAAGTTCGCCACCGAAACGCCGGGCACCTCGACCGGGTACTGCATGGCGAGGAACAGGCCGGCGCGGGCCCGCTCATCGACCGACATCGACAACAGGTCCTCGCCGTCAAGGGTGACGGTGCCGGAGGTGATCTTGTACTTCGGGTGACCGGCGATCGAGTACGCCAGGGTCGACTTGCCCGATCCGTTCGGGCCCATGATCGCGTGCACCTGCCCGCTGTCGACGGTCAGGTCGACACCCTTGAGGATCTCCTTGTCACCGTCCTCGGTGATCACCGAGACGTGCAGGTCATTGATCTTGAGTGTGGCCATTGATGTGCTCCTTGTGGCTTTCTACGAAAGGGAATGAAGTTGTCAGGCGCCGACGTCGACGAGCAGATCGTCCCCGTCGATCTTGGTCGGAAACACCGGAACAGGCTCGGTGGCGGGCAGGCCGAGTGCTGCCCCGGTCCGCAGGTCGAAGCGCGACCCATGCAAATAGCACTCGATCTCGCAGTTGCCGACGTCGCCCTCGGACAAGGGGATCGAAGCATGTGAGCACTCGTCCCGTACGGCGAAGTACTCCCCGCCGGAGAAGACGACCGCGACGTCCTCGTCACCGATCTCGACCGGCAGCGCCGTCTCGGGCTGGAGATCCGACAGTGCGCAGGCGCGAACAAAACTCACCTGGTCACCCCCGGGGTGCCGACGTGTTGGGCCAGCTCGGACTCGACGGCTTCGTAAAGCCGCTCCTCGACCATCGGCACGCCGATCCGACGGATGATGTCGGCAAAGAAGCCGTGCACGACCAGACGACGCGCCTCGGCCTCGTCGATGCCACGGCTGCGCAGATAGAACAACTGCTCGTCGTCGAAGCGGCCGGTGGTCGAGGCGTGTCCGGCACCGGCGATCTCACCGGTCTCGATCTCGAGGTTCGGCACCGAGTCCGCGCGCGCACCGTCGGTGAGCAACAGGTTCTTGTTGGACTCGTAGGTCTCGATCCCCTCAGCGACCTTACGGATCAGCACATCGCCGATCCAGACCGCGTGCGCCCCCTCGCCCTGCAGCGCGCCACGGTAGTCGACATTGCTGGTGGTGCGGGGCTGATTGTGATCAACGAACAGCCGATGCTCCAGATGCTGGCCGGCGTCGGCGAAGTAGAGCCCGAACTGCTCCAGCGAGCCACCGGGGCCGGTGTAGTCGGCGGTCTCGGCCAGCCGGACCAGGTCCCCGCCAAGGCTGACGGTCACCGTACGCACCGAGGCGTCGCGACCGACACTGAACGAGGTCTGTCCGGCATGCACGGCGTCATCGGCCCAGTCGGCGATGCTGACGAAGTTGAGCTCGGCACCATCCCCGACGATCACATTGGTGTGTGCGGCATAGGTGGCGCTGCCGTTGTGCTTGACCGCGATGGTGGCGCGAGCGTTGGCGCCGACGGTGAACACCACATGCGCATGCACCACCTCATCGACCGAAGCGCCGGTCAGATCAAGCACCACCGGCTCGCCCAACTCGACACCGGCCGGCACGTCGACGTGCACCGCCCCACCGGAGTGGGCGACCGCGAGCGCGGCCACCCGGTCGGCCGGGGCGGCTCCGCCGAGCGCCCTGGCCTGCTCGGTGCTGATCTTGGTGATCGTCACCGGGGCCGGCACCTGCGAGTTCCAGGTCAGCTCGGCTCCGGTCGCCTCGGCGCGGAACAGCCGACGCAGACGCTTCAGCGGGGTGAACCGCCAGACCTCCTCGCGCCCCTTCGGCTCGGCATGATCAGCCAAGTCGTACGAGGGCTTGGGGTGCAGGTGCGAGGCGGTCGTGGTCTCGACGGCCCCGGCAACGTTGGGCGCCGACGCGGCGCCGTTCCGGCCGGTCGAGGCCGGTCCAGTCGAGCTCGGGCGGGTGTCAACGGACAAGGTGGACATCTCTTTCTGAGGTGGAAGGAAGGCGGAGAGGCAGTGCAGCGATCAGCCGACCGCACCCTCCATCTGCAGCTCGATCAGGCGGTTCAACTCCAGCGCGTACTCCATCGGGAGCTCCTTGGCGATCGGCTCGACGAAGCCGCGGACGATCATCGCCATCGCCTCGTCCTCCTCCATGCCACGCGACATCAGGTAGAAGAGTTGATCATCGGACACCTTCGAGACGGTGGCCTCGTGCGCCATCGACACGTCGTCCTCGCGGACATCGACGTAGGGGTAGGTGTCGGAGCGGGAGATCTGGTCCACCAGCAAGGCATCACACTTGACCACCGAGGCCGAGTGGTGCGCACCGGGGTCGACCTGGACGAGGCCACGGTACGAGGTCCGGCCGCCACCGCGGGCGACGGACTTCGAGATGATCGAGCTCGACGTGTGCGGGGCGCAGTGCACCATCTTGGCACCGGCGTCCTGGTGCTGGCCCTCACCGGAGAAGGCGACCGAGAGGGTCTCACCACGGGCGTGCTCGCCCATCAGGTAGACCGCCGGGTACTTCATCGTGATCTTGGAGCCGATGTTGCCGTCGACCCACTCCATCGTGGCGCCCTCCTCGCAGGTGGCGCGCTTGGTGACCAGGTTGTACACGTTGTTCGACCAGTTCTGGATGGTCGTGTAGCGGCAACGCGCGCCCTTCTTGACCACGATCTCGACGACCGCGGAGTGCAGGGAGTCCGACTTGTAGATCGGCGCGGTGCACCCCTCCACGTAGTGCACGTAGGCATCCTCGTCGACGATGATCAAAGTCCGCTCGAACTGGCCCATGTTCTCGGTATTGATCCGGAAGTAGGCCTGCAGCGGGATCTCCACGTGCACGCCCTTCGGCACGTAGATGAACGAGCCGCCGGACCACACCGAGGTGTTCAGCGCGGAGAACTTGTTGTCACCGGTCGGGATGACGGTGCCGAAGTACTCCTCGAACAGCTCCGGGTGCTCCTTGAGCGCAGTGTCGGTGTCGAGGAAGAGCACACCCTGACGCTCCAGCTCCTCGTTGATCTTGTGGTAGACGACCTCGGACTCGTACTGCGCCGCGACACCGGAGACCAGGCGCGCCTTCTCCGCCTCGGGGATGCCGAGCTTGTCGTAGGTGTTCTTGATGTCCTCGGGGAGGTCCTCCCAGGACTGGGCCTGCTTCTCGGTGGAGCGGACGAAGTACTTGATGTTGTCGAAGTCGATCTCGTCGAGCTCGGCTCCCCAGGTCGGCATCGGCTTGCGCTCGAACAGCTTCAGGCCTTTGAGGCGACGCTCCAACATCCACTCCGGCTCGTCCTTCAGCCCAGAGATGTTGCGGACGACCGCTTCGGTCAGGCCGCGCTGGGCGGAAGCGCCGGCGGCGTCGGAATCGGACCAGCCCCACTCGTACCGGCTGAGGGCTTCCAGGTGCTCGTCCTGGCTGGTCCCAGTGCCGGCCGCTGTGGCCTCGGAGGTGCGGGTGTCGGGAGTGCTGGTCATTGGTCAGCCTTTCGATCGACGTGCGGATGGCGATTCGTGGACGTGGGTGCGGATGGATTCGGGACGACGGGGTTCGGTACGTGGGTGGTGCAGACCCCGTCGCCGTGGGCGATGGTGGCCAACCGCTGCACATGCACCCCGAGCAGGCGAGAGAAGGCCTCGGTCTCCATCTCGCAGAGTTCGGGGAATTCCTCGGCCACATGGGCCACCGGGCAGTGGTGCTGGCAGATCTGCATCCCCGCCGCGGCGGGCCGGGTGGAGGCGACGTACCCGTCCTCGGTGAGTGCGGATGCCAGCGCATCCGTCGGCGCCACCTCGTTGTCGGCCTCGGCAAGGATGTCACGGTACCGCTGTTCGACCGGAGCCACCCTCTGGGTGGCGAACGCCCGGACCGCTTCGCTGCCGCCGGAGTTGGCGAGGAATTCAAGCGCCCGGATGGCGAGATCGTCGTACGCGTGACGGAATCCGGCCCGACCGGCATCG
>JAKDKP010000070.1 GCA_030453285.1 Propionibacteriales bacterium | reverse complement strand
CAAGGCACCGCGGGAGATCAACAACTGCTTGCCGATCCGGACCACGTCGATCAACTTGGTCGGGTCGGAGTCGAGGTCGACCATGTTGCCGGCCTCCTTGGCCGCGGCCGTGCCGGTGTTCATCGCCACCCCGACGTCGGCCTGCGCGAGCGCCGGTGCGTCGTTGGTGCCGTCGCCGGTCATCGCCACCAGATTGCCGCCGGCCTGCTCCTTGCGAATCAGGGCCAGCTTCTGCTCCGGCGTCGCTTCGGCCAGGAAGTCGTCGACGCCTGCTTCATCGGCGATCGCCTTCGCGGTGAGGGGGTTGTCGCCGGTGATCATGACGGTCTTGATGCCCATGGAGCGCAGCTCGGCAAACCGCTCGCGCAGGCCGTCCTTGACGACGTCCTTGAGGTGGACGACGCCCAGCACGCGGCCCACTCCGTCGGGAGTCTTGACCGCGACGACCAGCGGCGTGCCACCGGACTGGGCGATCCGGCCGGTCTCATTCTGCAGCTCCTCGACCACGGTGTGCGGCATCGGTTCGGCGTCGATCTCCAGCCACGCCACCACAGCGATGCTGGCACCCTTGCGGATCTGGGTCCCGTCGGGTTGATCGAGCCCGCTCATCCGGGTCTGTGCGGTGAACGGCACGATCTCCCCGGGCGTGGTTGAGCCGACATCGGCGCCGCGTTCGCGGGCCAGGTCGACGATGGAACTGCCCTCGGGTGTGGGATCGGCCAGGGAGGACAGCGCCGCCGCACCGGTCAGCTCCTCGGCGGACACGCCGGTCAACGGGAGGAACGCGCTGGCGCGACGGTTGCCGTACGTGATGGTGCCGGTCTTGTCGAGCAGCAGGGTCGTCACGTCGCCGGCCGCCTCGACGGCACGCCCCGACATGGCCAGCACGTTGTGCTGGACGAGACGGTCCATGCCGGCGATGCCGATGGCCGACAGCAGGGCACCGATCGTGGTCGGGATCAGACACACCAGCAGGGCGATCAGCACCGGGATGCTGACCGGAATCGCGGCGTACGACGCCAACGGGTTGAGGGTGAGCGCGACCACCACGAACACGATCGACAAGGAGGCGAGCAGGATGCTCAACGCGACCTCGTTGGGGGTCTTCTGCCGGGCGGCGCCCTCGACCAGGGCGATCATCCGGTCGACGAAGGTCTCCCCGGGCTTGGCGGTGATCCGGACGACGATGCGGTCCGAGAGCACCCGGGTGCCGCCGGTGACCGCGCTCCGGTCGCCGCCGGATTCCCGGATGACCGGCGCGGACTCGCCGGTGATGGCCGACTCGTCGACCGAGGCGATGCCCCAGACGATGTCCCCGTCACCGGGGAGCAGGTCACCGGCGGTCACGACGACGATGTCGCCGAGCTGCAGGTCGGCCGACGAGATGTCGGTGACGGTGGCCCGTTCGGCGGCGGCGTCGCCGCTCTCGTCATGACCGTCGACCCGATGGGCGATGGTGCTCGTACGGGTCCGGCGCAGGCTGTCGGCCTGCGCCTTGCCCCGCCCCTCGGCTACCGACTCGGCGAGGTTGGCGAACAGCACCGTCAGCCACAGCCAGATCGCGATCGATCCGGTGAACGGCCACGGCACGACGGTGCCGCCCGATGGGGCGGGCCCTCCCAGGAACGGCTCGGCCACGGCCAGCACGGTGGTGAGAGCGGCCCCGATCCAGACCAGCATCATCACTGGGTTGTGCCACATCACGCGCGGATCGAGCTTGCGGAACGCACCGGGCAGCGCCTGGCGCAACTGCGCCCAACTGAAGGCACCACGCTGACGCCCCCGACGCCGCTCGCTGGACGGTGTCGCCGACGCCGCGGCGAGCGAGGCATCGGCCGATCGGGATTCCGGCCCTGCGGCGTCGGGCACCGCGTTCTCGGTGGTTGAGGTGAGTGGGGTGGACATGTCAGACAAGCCCTTCTGCCAGGGGACCCAGCGCGAGTACGGGGAAATAGGTCAGGCCGGTCACGATGAGGATCGTGCCGATCAGCAGGCCGACAAACATCGGCCGATGGGTGGGCAGGGTGCCAGCCGTGGCCGGAACCTTGTCCTGCTTGGCCACCGAGCCGGCCAGGGTGAGCACCAGCGCGATCGGGACGAAGCGTCCGAGCAGCATCGCCACCCCCAGCGCGCTATTCAGCCATGGAGTGTTGGCGGTGATGCCGGCGAAGGCCGACCCGTTGTTGTTGGCCGCGGACGTGAACGCGTACAACACCTCGGAGAACCCGTGCACGCCGGGATTCGAGATCGAGGTCGCGATGACGTCCTCACGAACTCCCGGGATGGCGAAGCTCAGCGCGGTGCCGGTGAGTACCAGGGTCGGCGTGACGAGGATGTACAGGCTGGCGAGCTTGATCTCCCGCGGCCCGATCTTCTTGCCGAGGTATTCGGGGGTACGGCCGACCAGCAGGCCGGCAATGAAGACGGCGATCACCGCCAGCACGAGCATGCCGTACAGGCCGGAGCCGACACCACCGGGCGCGATCTCCCCGAGCATCATGTTGATCATGGTCATCATCCCGCCCAACGCGGTGGATGAGTCGTGCATGGAATTCACCGCACCGGTGGAGGTGATCGTGCTGGTGGTGCTGAACAGCGTGGTGGCGGTGATCCCGAATCGAGTCTCCTTGCCCTCCATCGCGCCGCCGGCCAGTTGGGGCGCGGTGCCGCTGCCGGCCAGTTCGAAGGCGGTCAGTGCCGCCAGGGACGCGAGGAAGATGACCGCCATCGTGGCGAGGATGGCGCGGCCCTGCCGCTGATCACCCAGGATCGTGCCGAAGGTACGGGGCAGCGAGAACGGGATGGCCAGCATGAGCAGGATCTCGAAGAGGTTCGTCCAGCCGGTCGGATTCTCGTACGGGTGGGCGGAGTTGGTGTTGAAGAAGCCGCCGCCGTTGGTGCCCAGGAGCTTGATCACCTCCTGGGAGGCCACCGGTCCACCGGGCAGTGACTGCGTGCCGCCGGCCTGGGTGGTGATCTCGGTGAAGCCGTTGAAGTTCTGGATCACTCCGCCGGCGATCAGGACGATCGAGCCGATCACCGAGATGGGCAGCAAGATCCGGAAGGTGCCGCGGAACAGGTCGACCCAGAAGTTGCCGAGCGTGGCCGTACGGCGGCTGGCGAAGCCGCGGATGAGGGCGACCGCCACCGCGATGCCGACCGCCGCGGAGACGAAGTTCTGCACGGCCAGGCCGGCGAACTGCACGGTGTGACCGAGGGTCTGTTCGGGAGAGTAGGACTGCCAGTTCGTGTTGGCCACGAACGAGGCCGCGGTGTTGAAGGACAGCGGCTCACTCGGTGCGGGCAGTCCGAGGGACAGCGGCAGCCACTGCTGCGTGCGCTGCAGCAGGTAGACCAGCAGAACCCCGACCAGGGAGAACATCAGGACTCCGCGCAGGTACGCCCCCGAGGTCTGTTCGGCCCTCGGGTCGACGCCGATCATGCGGTACAGGACGCGCTCGGCCTTGGCGTCCTTGTCGGAGGTGAAGACCCACGCCATGTAGTCCCCCAGGGGCCGGTGAAGCACAGCCAGGGCGAGGGCGAGGGTGAGGAGGCCAAGCAGGGCAGACCACCACGTCATCAGAATCGCTCCGGCTTGACGAGGGCGTACACCAGGTAGGCGATGGCCGCGAGACCGAGCAGGGCGGCGGTGACTTCGAAGATGATCACAGCTTCTCCACCGCCTTCCCCACGAGTCCAACCAGGACGAACAGGGCGATCACACCCAGCACGTACGCGAGGTCCAGCACGAGATTCTCCATCTGAGAGGTCGACAGCTCACCAACGCGAACTGCGCGCCACAACGGCGCCATCTCGATGCAACACCCATGTCGTGGGCGATTCGGCGGTCCTAACGGTTCCCGAACGGGCCGGACCGGAAACCTGACGACTCCCCTACGCCCGGGAGTGCTGCGGCGCGTCGTCGTGCGACAGCGGGGGTTGCGCGCCGAGGTGCTGGACGCACACCGCGGCCGCCGCTGCAGCCGCCGTCATCGCTTGGCCGGGTGCTGCACCGAGCACCAACCGGGCGGCCAGGGTGCCGCAGTAGGCGTCGCCGGCACCGGTGGTGTCGACCGCCTCGACCCGTACGGCTGGAACGTCGATGCCACCCCAGGTGGAGCCGTCGGTGCCACGGGTGATCAACACGTTCTTGAGCTCGATGCCGTCGTCGACCATCAGCGCATACTCGTGTTCGTTGACGATCACCAGTTCGCAGGCGGCCAAGGTGTCGTACGGCAAGGTGTCGTACGGGGCGAGGTTCAGCAGCACGCGTGCTCCACGCTCAACCGCTCGAGCGGTGGCGGCCACCACGATGTGAGGCTGCAGTTCGTTGGGCATCAGTACGATGTCGGCCGAGGTCAGATCGTCAAGTGCCGCCACCTCCGCCAGATCAATGCGGTGGTTGGCGCCCGGCGCGACCACGATCATGTTGTCGTGCTCATCGTTGACGTAGATGATCGCTGTCCCGGTCGGCGCCCCGGATGCCACCAGGAGCCGACTGGTGTCGACCCCGTACCGGTCGAGCCGGTCACGGTAGGCAAGCCCCGGCTGGTCGTCACCGACCTTGCCGATGATCAGCGTCGTCACGCCCGCACCGGCTGCCGCCACGGCTTGGTTGGCCCCCTTGCCGCCGAAGCGGCGCGTGATGTCACCCGACATCACCGTCTCGCCGGTGTGGGGATGTCTGGGCATGTCCAGGTGCAGGTCCTGACTCAATGAGCCGAGCACGACCACGCGTCCGTCCATGCGATCTCCCTCTCGATCAACCCACCTGCCCCGAGGCGAACCATGCCAGCACCTCGGCCGACAGCGGCGGCACCGCGAGTGTCTCACCACGACCGCGAATCGAGTCGGTGGCCATGCAGCCGGCGGCCACCGACATCCGGGCAGCCACCGGGGACGTCTCGGTCGGTCCACCATCCCTGGCGAAGATGAGGAATTCGTTGATCAACTTCGGGTCCGCGCCACCGTGACCGCCGTCCCCGCCACCGATCTCGACGACCTCGTCGGGATCGGCATGTCCTGAATGGCGCCGGTCCCAGATGCCGATCGAGTCCCCTGGCCCATCGCCGAAATTCTCGATCCGGCCCCGCTCACCGATCACGGTGTAACTGCGCCAGTAGTCGGGGGTGAAGTGGCACTGCTGGTAGGAGGCCAGTACCCCGTTGTCGAGATGCATGTTCATCATCGAGATGTCCTCGACGTCGACCACCGGATTGAGGCCGGTGAGCGATCCGGGAGGCCAGTTGTCGGTGGAGAACCAGTCGGGCATCCGCTCTGTGCTGCGGTCCTTGCGGTCGGCGATGTCGCCGTAGATCATCAACTCGCCCATCGCCTGCACCCGGTCGGTGTAGCCGTTCGCCAACCAGTGGATGACATCGATGTCGTGGGCGCCCTTCTGCAGCAGCAGACTGGTCGACCTCGACCGGTCTGCGTGCCAGTCCTTGAAGTAGAAGTCGCCGCCGTGTCCGACGAAGTGTCGGCACCACACGGCACGAACAGGTCCGATCCGGCCGGCGGCGACGATCTCGCGCATCTGGCGGACCACCGGCATGTGGCGCATGTTGTGGCCCACGTACAACCGGGTGCGATTCTCGTACGAGGCCTGCAGCATGGCGTCGCAGTCGGCGATGCTGATCGCCAACGGCTTCTCGCAGAACACCGGAATGCCCTTGCCGAGGGCGGCCAGCACCGGTTGGACGTGCTGGTCGTCGCTGGTGGTCACCAGGACCGCATCCAGACCGGATCCGAGGAACTCGTTCAGGTCCGACGTCACCAGCGCCTCAGGCAGCTTCTGGCAGGCATCGGACCTGCCGCGCTCGGCGATGTCACAGATGGCCGTGACGGCGGTGCCCTCCTGAGGATGGTGGATGTGCTTCCACAGCCCGGCCCGGGCTCCGAAGCCGACGATGCCGACGTTGTACGTCACCGAAATTCTCCTTGCTTGTTGATCATGGGGGATGGTCGATCGGTCTTGATCAGGTCGGGGAGTTCCCGGTCCCCACGGTGGATTCGCGGGCGAACAACTGCCAGGGATGGTGGTGCACCCGGTGCGGGGAGGTGTCCTCGCCCAGAGCGCGAGCACGAATGAGATCCGACAGGCCGGTGAACAGGTCCGCGGGACCGACGGTCGACACCGAAGGCGCCATCTCGGCAGCCTGCAGGGTGTTGCCGGCACCGATGACCGCCACATCTTCGGGAACCGACAGGTGCAGTCGCTGAGCGGCTCGGATCGCTGCCATGGCAGCAAAGTCAGTGGTGGCGAAGATGGCCGTGGGCGGCTCCGGTTGCGTGAGCAATGCGTAGGCTGCGGTGGTGGCCGAGCCGGGACCGAGGGCGAACTCGGCCACGTAGCCATCGGGGATGGACAGTCCCGCCTCCCGCATCGTCTCCTCGTACGCGCGGTACCGCGGTGACCGATCGCCTCCCTTGCCCGCGGTCAGGCAGGCGATCCTGGTGTGTGATGCCAGCAGGTGCCGCATGGCCAGCACGCAGCCGGCCACGGCCGGGGAGGAGATCACGTCGTATCCGCGCGCTTCGAGGTCTTCGTGGAAGACCACCATCGGCACCCCACGCCGCGCCAAGGCATCCAGCCGGGGTACCTCGGCGGGCCGGACATGGTCGATGAAGGCGAGATCGGCGGCTTGCTGGTCCAGCACCCGACTCCAGTCCCCGTCCGGCAGAACCAGGGCGTGCAGACCGTCCGGCCTGATCCGTCGAGAGACCGCATCGGCCACGTCCTGGACCCACGGGTCGATCAGCATGGTCATCGACAGCAGCACCAGCCGGGTACGGCCGGTCCGCACCGCCTGCGCCGTCGGGCTGGGGTGATAGCCGAGACGTTCGGCGACCGCACGGACCCGGACGCTGGTCGCCTCCGAGACCCGCCCGGTCCGTCCGGCCAACACGTTGGACACCGTTGCGGTGGACACTCCGGCCTCTTCGGCGACGGTCTTCACCGTTGGCGGCCTGATCATGCCCACCTCGTCGTGCTCCATACTCGTACCCCCTCTCTGGTCGCCATCCTCCCGGCTCACGTGATCATGCCGGCCATCGGGGCCACCTGTCCTCCGACCCCGTTCCCACGTCGTGGCACGAGTCAGAAGCCGGGGGTGACCTTCACATCGGCAGGCAGCACGGCTTGGTACTCCTCGCGCATCGCGTTGCCGCCACCTTCCTGCCAGCGCTTCACCGCCGCGCCGAAGTCACCGACCTTGGCGCGCCCGGTGATGATGTCCTTGATGGTGTCGTTGATCTCCGAGCCGATCTTGGTGCCCCGCTTGGCGTTGGTGTCGGAGTAGGTGCCCTTCGTCGGCGTCTGCATCGCCATCGGCAGCAGTTCCTTCTCCAGCTCGTACGAGCGCTTGCTGTCCTCCGGGTTGCCCGGCTCATAGAGAACCGACTCGCTGTTGCTCATGATCTTCAGGGCGCTGACCAGACCAGGGGCGTTGATCTTGCCGTCGTCGGTGCGCACCGCGTCACCATTCTCACGCTTCCAGTCGTCACCCTCGGCACCGAAGTTCTTGTCCACCCACTCCTGGGTGCCGAACGGCGCCGAGAGCCAGTTGATCAACGCCAGCAGTTCGGTGATCTTGGCGTCGTCGGCCTGCTTGAACGCGGTGAAACCGACGGTCCCGTATCCCATGTCGTAGGTCGGTGTGGCCTTGCCGTCCCAGCCGAACGGGACCAGCGGTTCGGCCTGGACGCTCGGATCGTACGAGCGCAGCTCACTCACCCCGATCGGACCCACCGAGACCCAGGCGCCGATCTTGCCCTGCGCCACCTGTGGCCGGGCATCGGCCATGTTGGCGTCGGGATGCATGGCGTTCGCGGCAAACAGCTTGGCGGTGAACTCCAGCGCAGCAAGGTACTGCTCGGTCTCGTAGGTGCGCACCAGCGTCCGGTCGGGCTTGACCGCCCAGCCGTTCGGGACGCCGAACCACTCACCGACCATGTGCAGCACATTGAGGTAGGCCGGTTCGAGGGCGTAGTTGTTGCCGGTGCTGATCTCTTGGCACTTGCCCAGGAACTCCTCGGCGGTCGCGCACTGGATGCCGCCGACCTTCTCCCACACCCTCGGGTTGCCGAACATCACCTGCCCGAACGGCGTGCTGGGGATCGGGGCACCCCAGATCTTGCCGTTCACCACCGCGGTCTTCCATGAATCCGGCTTCAACGCGGCCAGGTTGGGGTACTCCAGCACCGCGTCGCCCGACAGCTTCGAGGTGAGGTCGGTGAACTTCGCCTCCAGCATCTGTCCGACGTTGGGGATGCCCTGGTTCGGCGGGACCCACATCATGTCGGGCAGGTCATTGCTGGCCAGGATCGTGGCGAACTTCTCCGGATAGCCCGGATCGGTGCCGATGATCAGATCGAGGTCAGCCCCCAGCTTCTTGTTCAGGCGCTGCCAGTAGGGATTCTTGTCCATCGCCGGTGACGGCACATCGAAGGTCTCGG
>JAKDKP010000674.1 GCA_030453285.1 Propionibacteriales bacterium | reverse complement strand
CCCGGCGTTCGTGCAGGCATTGGTCACCGGATCGTCGATTTCGATGGTACGGGTGGGCGCCGAGACCGTCCCCCAAGGCGGCTGGCTGTGGGTCGTGACCATGATCATCGCGACCCTGAGCATCGTGAAGTTCGACTGGATCTATTGGTGGGCCGGGCGGTTGTGGGGTCAGGGTCTGATCGACTACCTGATGGGCCAGCGCTCCGCCCGGGCCAAGCGCAACGCCGTACGAGCCCAGAAGCTGACCCACAAGTACGAGACCTTGGCGCTCTTCCTGACCTACGTCCCGTTGCTGCCGATCCCGTCGGTCATCGTGTACGGCGCCCTCGGCATCGCCGGCACGTCCTTGCGGAAGTTCTTGATCACCGACCTGGTGTTTGCCCTGCTCACCCGTGGGCTGTGGGTCTATCTCGGCTGGCGGATCGGCGAGCCCGTCGTGGTGGTGCTGCAGAAGATCGGCGACTACTCCTGGTACCTGTCGATCGCGCTACTCGTCGGCGTCTTCGCCGTCTACTTCTGGCGCAGTCGCAAGAAGGGCGCTGACGCGGACCCGAAGGAATGAGCGGAGCAGGTTCCTCAAGCTTCCTCGGTCAGTATGACCGGAGCTCTGCGTATCGCTGTCGACGGCGGTGACGGCCCTTTCCTCTGTTGCGGCTCTTGAAGGTGGCCAGTTGGGAATCGCAGTTGGGACAGATCAGACGGAGGTTGACTCTCTGGTTGTTGCTCGCGTTCCCATCCACATGATCCAGCACGAAGGTGAGGGGCTGGCCCTGCCACTCGTTTGACGCGCGGCAGATGGCGCAGCGGCCTTGCTGATCAGACGCTATGAATCTGCGGATGTAATGCCCTTTGAGGGTCGCAGGGTTGCCGATGCCATTGGCGAGCCATGCCTGTACACGCTCAGTCCGCAACTGGCCTTGCATGCAAGCAACACTGCAGTAGATCTTCTGCGTGCGCTTGGAGAGCGAGGCCCCACAATGTCGGCAGCTATTCATGAGGTGAACGTAGTTGTGGGCTCTGACACCCCTCGTGGAGCCCCAGACAGGAGTCGAACCCGCGACCTGCCGCTTACAAGGCGGCTGCTCTACCAACTGAGCTACTGAGGCGATGCCCGTACGGGCATCGCCGAGTCTAGCCACTCGGGCAGCGGTCGCCGAACCCATTCGGGGCGCAGGCTGCGATCAGGGGGATGACCGGCGGCGGTGGCGACTCCAGGCGCCGATTGCGATGCCGATCAGGACCACGGCGTAGATCGCCAGGCTGGCGATCAGCGGCACGTCCAGAGCGAACAGCTCGGCCAGTATGGCGCCGACGGCGATGGCACCCAGTCCGATCAGTTCCAGGGAGACCGAGGCCACCGACATGGTGACCGAGATCCTCCGCGGATCGGTCCGTTCCTGGAGCCGGCCCATGATGCCGGCCAGGGTGATCGTGCCGCCGACCGCCGTACCCAGCTCGAACACGATCCCGGCGACGAATCCGAGCCCACTGATCGGGCCCAACACCAACAGCAGAACGGTTCCCAGGGCCATGCTGACGATGCCCAGGGTCAGGCTCGGCCAGTGTCCAAAGCGCTCGGTGAGAGGCCCGATCGCCACACCACCGAGGATGCCGCCGATCGCGCCGGTGCCGATGGCGATTCCGACGAGGGAGGGGTGCAGGTCGGCCACCCGGAGCAGATACAGCACGACAACCGGTTCGATCACGCTGCCGGCGAGCCCGACGAGCAGCCCCGTCAGGACCGACGGCTTCGCGAGTACGGAGCGCACCACCGAGACTGTTGTCGCGGTGCCGACGCCTGGCTGGGCTGCGTCGGTTGGTGCGTCGTCGGAGTCCCGACATTACGTACGGGAGGGAGTCTTCGGCAGGAGCAGGACACCAGCAACCGATTGTGCACCTCCCTGCTGCTCCTCGCCGCACGC
>JAKDKP010000673.1 GCA_030453285.1 Propionibacteriales bacterium | reverse complement strand
CGTCGGTGGGGGGGACGAAGGAGACGTCCGCGTCGTGCGGGGCTCGGCCGTTCCGACCGCACTGCTGGCCAGCAACTCCACCTCCGAGACCGTCGTGGCGGACTCCGGCCCGGTGAAGCCCAGGCGATATCGCTCGTACGAAACGGCCTCGGCCAGTCGGAAGGGCCTGGTCTGGCGACGCCAGCTGAACTCCTGTTCGGTCCGCTCGTCGATCGTCGTCCACGTCTTTCCGTCGTTCGAGCCCTGCAGCTCCCACGCCGTCGGATACGCGCCGGTCTCGGCGCCGGAACTGACGGTGTAGAAGTCGACGGTGGCCGGAGCCGATCCCGTCCAGGTCAGTGATCGATCCGTTCCGGAGAGACGCACTTCGGTTCGGGAGTTGTCGTCGAAGGCGGCCGCGACATCGTCTGCCCCGGAACCAACCGCCGTACCGCGCCCGGGTCCGGTCACATCGGCGATCGCCGGTCGGTCGGTGTTGGGTTCGCTCACCGACGGCGGTGCGGCACCGCGGGTGCCCCACCGGGAGGGCTCGGGCCCCATCTCGAAATCGAGTACGGCACCGTCGGCCAGGTCCTCGTACGAGATCCAGGTGTCGGGGTGTACCCGCCCGTTGACGCGGAGGTTCTGCACGTAGACGTTCTGGTTGCTGTTCTTCGGTGCGTTCACCACCAGCCTCTTGCCGTTGCCCAGGTCGACGGTCGCCTTGGTGAACAGGGGCGAGCCGATCACGAAATTGCCGCTGCCGACCTGCAGGGGATACAAGCCGAGGGAGGCCAGCAGGTACCACGCCGACTGTTCGCCGTTGTCCTCGTCACCGGCGTATCCCTGGCCGATCTCACTGCCCAGATAGCCGCGCTGCAGGGTCTCTCGTACGATCGCCTGCGTCTTGGCGGGTTGACCGGCGTAGAGGTACATCCACGGGATGTGGTGCGAGACCTGGTTGCTGAATCCCCATTGGCCCATTCGCCAGTCCCGGGCTTCCCGCACCTCATGGATCACTCCGCCGTACGAGCCGGGAAACTCGCCGGTCTCGGGCGTGGCGAAGAACTCGTCCAGCTTGTCGGCCAGGCCTTGGCGTCCGCCGTACAGGGTGGCAAGTCCGTTGCCGTCGAACGGTACGTGGAAGGCGAAGTTCCAACCGTTGGTCTCGGTGTAGTCGTGCTCGTTCCCCCACACCCGGGGGTCGTACTCGTCGGGGGTGGACTTGAACGCACCGTCGGACGAACGGCCCTGGAAGAACCCGACTGCCGGATCGAAGGTGTTGAGGTAGTTGCGCGAGCGTTCGAAGAAGTACGCCGACTCCTCTCGCAAACGCTGCCGGTCCCGATCCGGGGTCGCCGGGTCTTCGGCCATGGTCTTGGCCTGGTTCGCGATCCCGTAGTCGTTGATGGCCCCCTCGAGACCCCAGGAGACGCCCTCGGACACCGAGGAGGGCGTCCAGCCGAGGAAGGGTGCTCGATGATTGCCTTTGCGGCCGACGTTGGTGTTGTCAGGATCTGTTCCCGGTGGTGCGACGGTGGCGTTGCGCAGGGCCGCGGCGTACGTGTCACCGGCGTCGATGCCCGGTATGCCCTTGACGTACAGGTCGGCGAAGGCGACATCGGAGCTGGTGCCGGTCATCAGGTTGGCGTAACCAGGGGAGGACCAACGTGAGACCCACCCGCCGTCGCGGTACTGCTGGATGAAGCCGTCGACCAGTTCGCCAGCCTTGTCGGGGGCAAACAGTGAGTACGCCGACCAGGCCGTGCGATAGGTGTCCCAGAAGCCGTTGTTGACGTAGACCTTGCCGTCGACCACCTGCGATCCGGTCTCGGTGGGGGTGCTGGATGGTGTGGAGTCCGAGGACTGCACGGCGTGCTTGATCACCGGCTGGTCGGCCGTGCCGACGTTCTCGTGTCCGGAGTTCGGATAGAGGTTCAAGCG
>JAKDKP010000069.1 GCA_030453285.1 Propionibacteriales bacterium | reverse complement strand
CCCCGCCCTCGACGGGGGGCCCCCCCCCCCGGCGGCGCCCCCCACGTTCAGCTGTATCCCAAGATCTCGGCCGTCATGCCCCGCCCCGGCATCACTCGCAACGGCGGCCCTGCCCCCACGGGCACGAACGCCCTTCGCACGGTTCCGCACAAGACCTCCGCGCATCGCTGTCGTTGAACTGCGTCCTCCGGGTGGTCCGACGTGGCCTCCGCCATGGTCCGTGCCATCGCGCGCACCACCATGAGCACCTGCGCGGAGGCGCCGAGGGCCAGTTCAGCGACGAATTGGGGGTCGGGGAGTCGACCTTCGAGCCGCGCCCATTCCTCGAGCCGGGCCAGGTCCGGTCGGTCGAGACAGTGGTCGTAGATCTGCACGGCCCAGTCGGCGAGTCCGTCGATCGACACCGGACCCGACTGCGGCTGAAGCGCTCGGGACGTCTCGATGATGTGATCGAACAAGTGACCCTTGCTACGGAACCGCGCGTAGATCCGCGCCTTGCTCGTCCTGGCTGCTGCGGCAATGCGATCGATCCGGGCACCGGCGAGCCCGTGCTCCGAGAACTCCGCCACGGCGGCGTCCAGGATCCGGGCGTCGAGCCGCCCCTCGTTCAGCATCTGCTCGATCACGAGGCTTCGGTTGCCGCCGGCTCAGGTGGGTCGCAGGATCTCGGCTGCGGCCTCGCGCATCTCGACCTTGCGCACCTTGCCCGTGATGGTCATCGGGAACTCCTGCACGTGATGCACGTACCGGGGGATCTTGTAGTGCGCCAACCGACCCGAACAGAACGCTCGCACTTCGTCGACCTGCGGCGGCGTCGCTCCGTCGCGGACCCGCAGCCAAGCCATGAGCTCCTCGCCATACTTGTCGTCCGGCACCCCGATGACCTGAGCGTCGATGACGTCCGGGTGGGTCATGAGGAACTCTTCGATCTCGCGCGGGTAGATGTTCTCGCCGCCCCGGATCACCATGTCCTTGATACGTCCGGTGATGTTGACGTACCCCGCCTCGTCCATCACGCCGAGGTCGCCGGTGTGCATCCAGCCGTCGGCGTCGATCGCCTCGGCCGTCTTCTCGGGCTGCTCCCAGTATCCGAGCATGACCGAGTAGCCGCGGGTGCACAGCTCACCGGCCTCCCCCCGAGGCAATGTCTCGCCGGTCAGCGGGTCGGCGATCTTGACCTCGAGGTGCGGTCCCGCACGGCCCACGGTGGAGACCCGACGTTCGATCGAGTCACCGTCGCGGGTCTGCATCGAGACGGGCGACGTCTCGGTCATGCCATAACAGATGGAGACCTCGGCCATGCCGAGACGATCGATGACCTGCTTCATGGTCTCGACCGGGCAGGGCGAGCCGGCCATGATGCCCGTGCGCAACGAGCCGAGGTCGAAGGAGTCGACGTCGGGCTGGGCCAGCATCGCGATGAACATCGTGGGCACCCCGTAGAGAGAGGTGCACCGCTCGGCAGCCACGGCTCGGAGGGTGGCGGCGGGGTCGAACGACGGTCCGGGAATCACCATCGTCGCTCCGTGACTGGTGCAGGCGAGGTTGCCCATGACCATGCCGAAGCAGTGGTAGAAGGGCACCGGGATGCACACCCGGTCGTTCTCGGTGTAGTTGATGAGCTCGCCGACGAACCACCCGTTGTTGAGGATGTTGCGGTGTGACAGGGTCGCACCCTTCGGGAAGCCGGTGGTGCCCGAGGTGTACTGGATGTTGATCGGGTCATCGGCGCTGAGGCCGGCCTCGATCTCCCCGAGCCGGATCGGGTCGGCCGCGCGGCCGATCCTGCACAGCGACGACCACGAGTCCGTGCCGATCAGGACGACGTCCTCCAGGGACGGGTGCTCGACTCGCGCCTGCTCGATCATGTCGGCGTAGCTCGACCCCTTGAACTCCGGCACGGCGACGATGGCGCGCATGCCCGACTGCCCCACGACGAACGACAGCTCGTGGCTCCGGTAGGCGGGATTGACGTTGACGAGGATCGCGCCGATGCGCGCGGTGGCGTACTGGACGAAGGTCCACTCAGGACAGTTCGGTGCCCAGATGCCGACGCGGTCGCCCACACCCACGCCGAGATCCAGGAGACCGAGCGCCACCGCGGCGACCTCGGCCAGCAGCTCACCGTAGGTCCACCGGCGCCCGCTCGGCACGTCGACCAGCGCCTCACGGTCACCGTGCCGGGCAACCGTGTCGGTCAGGTTCCTGCCGATCGTCATGGTGAGCTGGGGCGCGTCGGTCGCGCCGGCGATGATGCTGGGTTCCATGTCGCAGGTCCTCCGGTCGAGTCGTCGCGGACGCTGTGAGCGGCGCCACACTCCTGCATCCTGCGCCTCACGCTCGGCGAGTGTCACCCCCGAACGGGGGGAACCTCGTGAGCGAGGGGCGCTGTCAACTGGTCCCCGCGGCGATCGCTTCCCACATCGCGACAGGATTGGCGTACATCGGCCAGTGGCCACTGTGGGGGATCTGCACTACCGCGACGCCGCTTTCGGCCAGTGCCGGGAGGTAGGAGAGGTGCGCGTTCTGGGCACCGTGCATGAACGTACGCGGCATGGACAACCCGGTCATTCGCGACAGCAGGTCGCCGTGGTCGGACAGGTCGACCATGGACTCGAAGACGGGCCGCACCACGTCGGGGTCGACGGTGCTCAGCACGCGCGAGGCGTAGAGGGCACTTGAGGACTCGTCCGCATCGAAGGCGCGGTCGGCGAACCGACGAAGGAACTCGTCGGCGGAGTCGTCGTCGTGGGTAAGGATCTGGCGACTGAGGAAGCAGTCCTCGGGTGCGACGTTGCCCTCGATGTCGACGAAGCTGCGGACCCGGTCAGGAGCACGCTCAGCGAGGAGCAGGCCGGTGAGCCCGCCCATGGAGTGCCCGACCAGATCGAAGCGCTCCAAGCCGAGCCGGCTCGTCAGGGCCTCCGCCAGGTCGACGAGGAGGTCGATCGTGATGCGGCTGGAATCAGACGCCCTGGACCTACCGAAGCCCGGCGCGTCGTAGGCGACGAAGCCTCGCCCGGCCAGACCAGGGAACCTCACGAAGTCGGCGTAGTCCTCCTTGGTCGACCCGAAGCCGTGGAGGAAGACCACGGGATCGGGACCCGGCACCACCAGCGTGTCGATCGAGACCTCGACGTCGCCGATCGTCATGTCGACCGACTCGCGAACCCAGCTCGACGATGTCACGTCACGCCCTCCCGCTCGTCAGCACAGCAGCGTCCGTGGAGGGTAGGGCGACGGTCGCGACATGCGCGCCGCGGGACGGCCGCGGACGCATCCCCCACCACGTGGCGACCGCGACACCGGCAGCGACAACGAACGCCACCGCAAACGCGGTCGCACCGAGGTGGGGCGCGCACAGCGCGAAGGTAGCGGCGAAGGACAGGTAGCAGGGCAGGCTCCTGATGAGCCCGAACGCGACCCGTACGCCGTCCTCGCGCCCACCCGACAACGTGACGACCAGCGCCAGCGCGAAGCACATCGTGGGGAAGGCGCCCACGGCTCCGCCGATCTCCGGGCCAAACTCCCGCGTCGCGATCGTCGTACCAGCGACAATCACGGCTGCCCCAGCACAGACGGCCACCGATGCCGCCGCACTTCGCCGGCCAGCGCTTCGAGTCGCTGGCACAGGCACCAGAACTGCGGCAGCGATGACCACCATGGCCGAGGCTCCAGCGGCGAGACCTGAAGGGATCAGTGACACCAGAAGCGACATTGCTCCGTATGCGACCGCGCCCGAGAGAGCTCCGATCGCGAGGCTACGGCGCATCAATACGGCCCCGAGCACGACCCCGAATGCCACCTGCGCCACCATATGTCCTGCGGCGCTCCACGCCACGCCCGCTGCCGCCTCCACCCCTCGGTCCTGCAGCACGGTGAACAGCGCCACCGCCAGGCACAGCGGCAATGCTGCGGTCCAACCGCCGGCGGCCGGGCCGAGGCGGCGTTCGATCGTGACGGCGGCGAACATGACCAGCGAGGCGGCGGCGGGCGCTGCGAGGAGGAGCATGCCCCCACTGTGCCTGCCGCCGACCGATAGGAAAAGCGACTTCTTTCGACGATAGTCCGTCGTATTATCCGACACATGGAGTTACGTCGATTAGCCCTTCTCCACGAGCTGTCACGGCGCGGCACGATCGCGGCCGTGGCCGAGGCGCTGTCCTACAGCCACTCCTCGGTCTCGGTGCAGCTGGCCGAGCTCGAGCGCGAGGCGGGGACTCCCCTGCTGCGGCGTGTGGGTCGCGGCGTCGAGCTCACGGCGGCCGGCCACCGGCTCGCCGAGCACGCCGCATGCGCCCTGGCCGACGACGAAGCCGTCCGGGCCGAGATCGCCGGGATGGACGACACCCCTCATGGACGGGTGAGGATGACCATCGTCCAAACGCCGGCCATCGCGCTGCTGCCCGGCACGCTCGAGAGACTCGCCGCATCCGCGCCCGGGGTTGACCTGGATGTCCTCCAGCGCGAGACCGGGCCCGCCCTGGAGGCCATGCGGTCACACGAGGTCGATCTCGTGGTCGGCATCGAGTACGACCCTCTGCCCGTCGGTCGTCGGCGCGACGACGACCGCGAGAACCTGCTTCGCGAAGATGTGTTGGTGGCCCTCCCACATGATCACCCCGCCGCACAGACCGAAGATTCAGTGCACCTCGGCGACCTCGCGGACGAGGTGTGGGCATCTGGACACCGTGGCACCGGGCTCGACGCCTTCCTCCGCAACATTTGCCACCGACTGGGCGGATATGACCCAGGCGTCCGGCACCGCAGCGACGACGCCGTCGTGCACAGCGCCCTCGTCCGCTCGGGACGATGCGCCGCCCTCCTACCGGCGATGTTCGCCACCAGCACCGCCTCGCCAGCCCTCGTCACCCGTCAGATCGCCGGTGCGAGACTTCAACGAACCATCTTCAGCGTGACTCGCGGCTCAGCCAGTCAGGCACCCGCAATCCTCGCCGTTCGCCGGGCACTCCGCGAGACCGCCGCGGCCCTCGCCGACACCCGCACCGACGTCATCACCACACCGTGAGCCACACGCCACGCGAAGGCGTTCGGGTTGCGCCCGATACGGCCACCTGCTTGGCGCGATGGCGCCGCGCGGAGCCGACGCCGCCCGACAGGGTCAGGGCGTCTCAATCGGAGGGGCCTGGACGATGAGTGACTCGACGACCACCTCCATGACGGTCCGGCCGAACTGGTTGTCGAGCTCACCGAAGAGCACGACGGCCGACCGCCCTCGGCCATCGGGCTGAAGGTCCCTGATGGTGACCCGCCCGCTCAACGTGTCGTCGGGCCTGACTGGCTCCAGCAGGCGCAGCGAGTGAATGGCTTTGCCGGCGATGACTCTCCAGCTCACGAACAGGGATTGCACTGCTAGTCGTTGAAACACTGACAGCGTATGGAGTCCGCTGGCCACCAGACCGCCGAAGAAACTGGCCTCGGCCGCGGACGCATCGGTATGGAAGTACTGGGGGTCCCACTTGCGTCCAAAATCCTCGATGTCCCGGGCCGACATCGAGTACGTACCTAACGTGAAGACCTGGCCTACTCGAAGGTCGCACCCGTAGGTCCAAGGGCCACCGGCTCCCGCGCCGGTCACAAGATGGACTGTTCCGGGCCGGGCGACAGAGTCGTGGGACTCGGTCGCGGAGTTCGTGCGTGAGGCCGTGGCCGCGGCCGGTCCGAAACGACGCGACACCGCAAAGCGTTGGATGTCGGTCGTGGGTCTGCTCGCCTACTGGTGCCACGACGTGGCCTGCATCGACCTGACCTACGAGGCCGTCTTCGACCCCACCGTGATTGAGCGGTTCATCGAGCAGACGCCGTCGGTCAACCCGCACACCCGCGGCGGTTATCGATCAGTACTCATGGCGGTGGCCGAGGAGCTCGTGGGTCCTCAACTTCGTTCCTATCGACACACGCCGTACGAGCGTTCCCTGTATGCCGACCCGTACAGCCGCGACGAGCTGGTCGAGCTCCGCAGCGTCCGCGACCACCAAGGCACCGAGTATCGCCGCCTCAACCTCGGCGTCTTCCTCGCACTCGGTGCCGGTGCCGGTATCTCCAGCGGAGAAATCTCCCGACTCCGTCAGCAGCACATCACCCGCGGCGCTGACGCGATAGTCGTCGAGGCACCCGGGCACGACCGGTTGAAGCCGCGAGCCGTGCCCATGCTCGCTGAGTGGGAAGACCTCCTGGTCCCAGCCTTGGACCCGACCTTGCCCGAGGCTCTCGTGTTCCTGCCGCGGCGCACGATGGTCGACAGCAAGAACGCCGTCAACGAGTTCCTGAGTCACTGCAACGACATGACGGTGTGGCCGGCGAACCGTCGACTGCGGGCCACATGGGTCGTGCGGCACTTGGATGCCCGCACCCCATTGCCGGACCTCATCGAGGCTGCCGGGTACGACTCCATGAGCAAGTTCCAACGCTTCTTGCCACACCTGTCTCGTCACCCCGAACCGAACCGATCTTCTGCGATGCGTCTGGCCGGTGGTCAGTCATGATGCTGCCCCCGAAGACCGGGCCAGGGATGGTCACCATGGACCGGGTCCTGGAGATGGCGGACCTGGTCGACCGACATCAAGTCGCAGGCCTGAGCGAACAGTGGCGCCTCGAGGACGGCGGCAGCCAAACCGGACGCCCCGGCACCGTCTCCAACCGCGCCGTCATGATTCTTTTTCACCTCCTGGTCAACGAGTACTCAGCCTTCTCCGACACAGCAGCAGCCGACATGGTCATGAACCGCATGCCGGCAGGCGTCCTCGAATACCTCGACTTGAACAAGCCCGGCACCAAGCAGGTGTGGATTGCCCGGATTCGCCGAGCAAGGGAACGGTGCTTCTTGCCGTTCATGCCCTACCGCGGCGAACGCCGGCGTCGCCTGCCCAGCGACGAGGCCCTCGCCGCATACGACGCGGCCAAGAAGGACCCGGATTATCGCAAGCGACTCGACCGCGCCGATGTCGTCTCCGACGCCATCGTCATGTCCTCGGTCGACTACCTTCCTCGCGACATCCTCGAACAATGGAGCGGGACCGTCGCCATCGACGGCACCTCAATCCCAGTCAGCAGCAATGACGCTGGGACACGGAAGGACTCCACATCCAACCCCGACATTGGAGCCGCCTGGTGGGCGCGTGAAGGGAACCACCGAGCTGACCTGCCAGGGCGGCTCGACAACCGTCGAAGCACCGACAAGTACAACTTCGGATATGAAGCCGACATCATGGTCATGAGCGTCGGCGACCCCGACAACGACCCTCGCGCTCCGTTCATCTGCCTCGGTGCCCGCCTCAAACGACCCGGCCACCGAACCGGCCTCCTCGCCGCGAGCATGGTCAGCTCAGCCATCGGTGCCGGAATACCGATCAGCACACTGGTCACCGACCAGGGCATCGCACCGATGGCTGCGGCGAAGAACCTGCAGGACCCGCTCTACGACCTCGGCGTCGACATCGTCTGCGACTACCCCAAGGGCCACCGTGGCACCCGAGGTGGACACCAGGGACTCATTTGGGTTGAGGGCCACCCCTACTGCAGCGCCATGCCCAAGGGACTTATCGACGCCACCATCGATTACAACGACCGGAGAATCAGCGAAGCCGTGTGGCTTAAGCGCATCGGCGAACGCGAGCGATACCTGGCCAAGCCCAACGGCAAGCCGCGGGCGGACGGTTCCATCCGCTATCTCCATCCGACCGACCACGGCCGGCCTGTCTGCGACCCGCATCGCAAGAACGCACCGGCGTTCTGTCAGCAGCGGACCCTCCTGGTTCCGCGCGAGCACCTGGCGTTGAAGTACAAGCAGAAGTACCGCTACAAGACCGCCACCTGGGAACGTGTCTACCGGACCAACCGCAGCACCAACGAGGGCTTCAACGGCTACGCCGAAGACCCCACTCGCGAGGCCATCCAGATATCCGGTGCCCGCCGCATCCGCGGCTACGCCGCCCAATACGTCGCCCTGGCCATGAAGCTCGCCGCCGCGAACTTTCGCGTCATCACCGAGTTCATCTCCCGCACCCCCAAGCAGAGCGCCGCCATCGAACGCAAGCGCGTCAAGCGCCGAGCTGGCAGCAAGACCGCCCGCAACTATCGCGACCAGATGCCGTCGGCCTGCTCACCGACACTCACGGCTCCAGCGGTGCCGCTGCGCACCTAGACCTGGTCGCCAGTCAACGACACCTCACCCGCATGACCCTCTGATTCGTCATACCCGAAACCTGGTTTGACGGCCCCTCAGAGGGTCATTTTCATTGTCACGAGCAAGTCGCGGCGGGATCCCTGCGCGATCCGCCCACCGGATCCGCCCAAACGGGAGCCAGAGGCTCAACCGTCCGAGTTTCGTATAAGCAGGTCACCTAGTTTCGTAGATAACCCAGAGAGCTGGCGGGGGGACTCGAACCCCCAACCCCCTGTTTACAAGACAGGTGCGCTACCAATTGCGCCACGCCAGCG
>JAKDKP010000672.1 GCA_030453285.1 Propionibacteriales bacterium | reverse complement strand
CGGGGCGTGGAACTGGTCGTGCACACCGACGACCGGCACCCGGCCCTGGGCGGAGCTCGGGTGCGCCTCGGTCGGCGCCTCGAGGGGGCAGCCTGCCGTACGTTGGCCACGGCCCTCGCCGAGGAGAATCCCGGGCAGACGCTGGAGGTGCGGGTTCCCCCGTACGCGGCCGTGCAGTGCGGATTTGCCGGCGACGGGCCGACGCACACCCGTGGCACGCCCCCCAATGTGGTTGAGACCGATCCCCGCACCTTCCTCCGCCTGGCCACCGGTCGGCTGCCGTGGGACGAGGCACGAACGGCAGGCGACGTCCGGGCCAGCGGCATCCGGGCCGACCTGTCGTCAATGCTGCCGGTGCTGTGACACCGGGTCAGCAGCCCACCACGCCGTCTGGGCACGCCTGAACTCAGATCGACGGCAGCATCCGGGACAGCTCGAACGGCGTGACCTGGGCCCGATAGGCGTCGAACTCGGCCCGCTTGTTGCGCAGGAAGAAGTCGTACACGTGATCACCCAGGGTGTCTGCGGCCAACTCGGAGTCCTCCATCGCGCGGATCGCCTCGTCGAGGTTGCGCGGAAGGGGCTCGATACCCAAGGCTGCTCGCTCCCGTTCGGTCAACGACCAGACGTCGTCCTCGGACTCGGGCACCAGGTCGTACTCCCCCTCGATGCCGGCCAGGCCGGCGTTCAACATCAGGGCGAACGCGAGGTACGGATTGCAGGCGGCATCGATGGACCGCAACTCGATCCGCGCCGAAGACGCCTTGGTCGAACGCGGCACCCGGATCAGGGCCGATCGGTTGTTGCGACCCCAGCAGATGTAGTTCGGCGCCTCACCACCACCGGCCAGTCGCTTGTACGAGTTGACCCACTGATTCGTGACCGCGGTGATCTCCCCGGCGTGGCGCAGCAAGCCGGCAACGAACTGTCGACCGATCT
Source organism: Propionibacteriales bacterium (assembly GCA_030453285.1). GTDB lineage: Bacteria > Actinomycetota > Actinomycetes > Propionibacteriales > Propionibacteriaceae > Carbonicoccus. Next base: position 986 of record JAKDKP010000672.1, on the reverse strand, counting down.
TGGACAGGCTGTACTCGTCAGCGGCGTCGTGGAAGACGTTGGTGTCGCCCTCGAACAGCGACAGGTGGGTGTGCATGCCCGAACCTGGATGCTCGGTGAACGGCTTGGGCATGAACGAGGCATGGATGCCCTGGCTCAGCGCCACCTCCTTCACCACCGTGCGGAAAGTCATGATGTTGTCAGCCATGGTGAGCGCGTCGGCGTACCGCAGGTCGATCTCCTGCTGACCGGGACCGCCTTCGTGGTGGGAGAACTCCACCGAGATGCCCATCTGCTCCAGCATGGTGATCGCCTGACGACGGAAGTCGCTGCCGGTGCTCTGCGGGGTGTGGTCGAAGTAGCCCGAGGTGTCCACCGGGGTCGGTGGCTGGCCGGGCACCAGCGGATCGGAGAACAGGAAGAACTCGACCTCGGGGTGGGTGTAGAAGGTGAACCCCAGATCCGAGGCGCGCTGCATGGCCCGCTTCAGCACATACCTGGGATCGGCGTACGAGGGTGAGCCGTCGGGCATCATGATGTCGCAGAACATCCGCCCGGTGGCCGGGCTGATGTCGCGCCACGGCAGCACCTGGAAGGTTGATGCGTCCGGCTTGGCGACCATGTCGGACTCGAAGACGCGAGCAAATCCCTCGATCGCCGACCCGTCGAAGCCGATCCCCTCGCCGAAGGCGCCCTCCAGCTCCGCGGGGGCGATCGCCACCGACTTCAAGGTGCCCAGCACGTCGGTGAACCACAGGCGGACGAAGCGGACGTCTCGTTCCTCGATGGCGCGCAACACGAACTCGGTCTGCTTGTTCATGTGCACAGTCTGCCGGTTGCTCGTCCACCGCCGAGCAGCGCCTCACTCCGTGGCGGGCTCGATGCCGCGCTGCCCCGTCCGAGGGGAGCCATTAGGCTGCCAGTCGTGCCACAGTTGCGGATCGCCCTCGTCCAGATGAACCCCACCGTCGGCGCCATCGACGCCAACGCCGACGCCGCACTCGAGT
>JAKDKP010000671.1 GCA_030453285.1 Propionibacteriales bacterium | reverse complement strand
CCAGCACTTCGGTGAACTGATCATCGCGGGCGACCTCCCACCGTACGGTGACCGGTCGCAAGGGCATGCCACCGTGGCCGTCGTCGGCGAGCGGTTCTGGTGCCAGCCGGGTCCACAGCACCATGGCGTCGGGACGCGGGGCGCCGCTGGCCACGCCAAGGGTGAAGGGATTTCGGTCCAAGCGTGGCTCGTCGGCCCGCGCCGCTGAGGGTGCGTTCACCCCCAATGCCACGGTGGCGGCGGTCAAGCCACTCGCCTGCAGCAGCCGTCGGCGGTTGATCATGATGGGATCGGGCATCGGGTGACTCCTCGGTGTGTCGACCAGCATGATCACCACACCAGGTGAACGCCGCGCCAACAGGCGATGACCGTCACCGGTCGCCCAGCCCACTGACAGGGTCCCGACGGGCCGCAGACGACATCGCTGACCCCTCGGACAACATCGCATTCGGTGGTCCACAGGCCGCCCCTCCGGATCGCGCTGCCTGGCCGAATTCCTTCTAGCGTGGCCATCACGACGGAAGGGGAACACCATGGGCAACCTGTCCATCCACACTGAGCGACTGCAGGAGTTCGGTTCGAAGGTGAGCGAGGCTGCTCCGGCCATGAACGCCGCCATCGGCCAGATGGACGCAGGTGTCCTGGAGCCGGGCATGTTCCCGCCCATGGCCAACCTGACCGAGATGCCCAGAGTGCACGGGGAGTCCCAGCGTCGCGCTCGTGAAGTGACTCAGGCCATCCAGCAGGCGCTGGACACCTGTGGCCGTCACCTTCAACAGATCGCCGAGGCGTACGTCCAAATGGAAGAAGCCAACACCATCCCGCACCAGCCGAACTGGCAGGAGAACTGATCATGGATCCCGAATACACCGGCGTCGCCCTGGCGGTCTCCGGCCTCGTCGTCGCCGCTGCTGCCGCTGGCGCACCGTCGGGTGCCGGCATGCTGATCGGCGCTGTTGGCATGGGGACCGGCGTCGCCGGCGTCTGCGATCCCACCGAGTTTGCGCGCAGCGCCACGGCGTGGGGGCTGGTGGCACAGGAGGTACTGGACAACGCGGCCGCCCTCAACACCACCTACCAGCGGTATCGCGAATTCTGGATCGGGGACGCCTCGGAAGCATTCCAGGACTATTGGGAGCAGACGCTGTTTCCGCTGCTGGAGCCCCTGCAGGGCGTGGCGCAGTCACTGGAGGACGCTGCCTCGGCGTTGCTGAGCTCGTCCGTCCAGTATCTCGCCGCCTTCTTCGGCACCACGGCGGTCTGCCTGGCGACCGAACTGGCCGCCCTACCCCTCATGGCGCCGCCCGCCACGGGAGCCGGCATGGGCATCCAGTGGACAGCGGCAAGCGTCTTCGCCGGCTTGGTATCGGGATACTCCGCAGCCCTGCTCGCGCAGTACTTCACGCTGTCAACTGCCACCGGTCAGGTGGTCGACGCGCTCAAGAAGCTGGAAAGTCACCTCAAGGCTACGGTGGCTGGCGATCTGGCCAAGCTCGCCCCACCAGTGGCGTTGCCGGAGGCCAACGCCGTACCCACCTCGTACTACGAGGGCAGCGAAGGTGTCGGCCGCAACCCCAAGAAGGACGCCGACTGATGATCAACCTCGGCCAACTCACGCCGTTCGCCAGGCACTCGTCACCGCGACACGGGCCTCGACGTCCTGGTTCGAAGAACGAGCCCAGTCCGCGCTCGGCATTCAACCGACCGGTTCGGTCGACTGGTCTGCGCATGCAGCCAAGGTGCAGCAGGCGCTGACGACCCTGATGACCACCCTTCGTCGTCATGCACCCGGCCATGCCCAACTGATCGAGACGGCGCTGACCGATGTCTCCGAGTTCCACCAGGCCACGTTCACCGCCGCCAGCCCGGAGGCAGAGGTCACCGCCACCGTCAACGCGCGCGGTGAACTGGTCTCCCTCGACGTCC
>JAKDKP010000670.1 GCA_030453285.1 Propionibacteriales bacterium | reverse complement strand
GGAGGACCTTCACGAGGTGGCTGATCTGCTGTCGCTGTCGACCGCCGAGGTGGTCAACCGGCATCAGCGCGCCACTTGGCAGGTCGCGTTCTCGGGGTTCGCTCCGGGATTCGGGTACCTGGCCGGCGATGATCCGATCTTCGCTGTTCCTCGCCGGCCCTCGCCGCGCACCCGTGTTCCCGTCGGAGCGGTGGCCCTGGCCGGGGAATTCACCGGCGTCTACCCTCGCGCCTCGCCCGGCGGCTGGCAGCTCATCGGGCGCACCGATGCGAGGCTGTGGGATCTGAACCGGGAGCCACCGGCCCTGTTCGTCCCCGGCACCGTCGTCACCTTCCGTGAGGCCGATCGGGAGTCGGTGACGGTCGCCGAACCGGCTGCCGTCGGCCAATCGGATGCTGGTGAGGCGAGCGCGGATTCCTCCTCGCCCTCACCGCAGTTCTCGCATGTGCAGCCCGACGAAGCTGGCCCGGCGCATGCCCTGACGATCATCCGTCCCGGACTGCAGCTGCTCATCCAGGACCTCGGCCGCCCCGGGTTCGCGGCGATGGGTGTCTCCAGCGCCGGAGCCGCCGACCGTTCGGCCCTGCGCAGCGCCAACCTCCTCGTCGGCAATGACGAGACCACCGCCGGGCTGGAAAGCGTCGGCGGCGGGACGAAGTTGACCCTCACCGGTGACGGTGTGGCCGCTGTGACCGGGGCACATGCCACGATCACCGTGACGTCTGCCGAAGGTGCCGTGTTCCGGCACCGCCTCGGCGAGGCCTTCTCGCTGGAAGACGGGGACTCACTCGAACTCGGTGCGACCGAGCGCGGGACCCGGGCCTACGTCGCCTTCCGGGGCGGGATCGAGACGGAGACGGCCTTGGGCAGCGCCTCGGCCGATACGCTGGCCCACCTGGGTCCGGCACATCTGGAGCCAGGTGACACGGTGGCTCTGCGTCGGCCGGAAGCGGCACCCCACCTCGTCGATCCGGTTCGCGCCACCGGTCGCGAAGCGCACCTGCCCGCACCCGGCGAGACGATCGAGATCGCGGTGACCCTGGGACCGCGCGACGATTGGTTCACCTCGACAGGAGTCGACACCCTGCTGGGCCAGGAGTGGACGGTGACCCACGAATCCGATCGTGTCGGACTCAGGCTCTCCGGCGAGGTCGCACTCGAACGGTCCCGCACCGGCGAACTGCCCAGCGAAGGGGCTGTCACCGGTGCGCTGCAGGTCCCACCCAACGGCCAGCCGGTGCTCTTCGGACCCGACCATCCGCTGACCGGCGGCTACCCGATCATCGCCAGCGTCGATGATACGGACCTGGCCGCCCAGTTGGCTCCGGGCGTGAAGATCCGCTTCACCACCGGTGGCAGCAGCCCGAAGCAGAACACCTCCGACCACACCCACCACTCACCGGAGAACGGACACTGAAACATGCCGAAGATCCTCATCGCCAACCGCGGCGAAATCGCCGTGCGCATCATCCGCGCCTGCTCCCACCACGGACATACGTCGGTCGCCGTCTACGCGGACCAGGACCTTACCGCCATGCACACACAGCTGGCCGATGAGGCCTATTCCCTGCCGGGGACCAGTGCTGCCGAGACGTATCTCAACATCGACGCGATCCTCGCGGCGGCGAAGCGCTCGGGAGCCGAGGCCATCCACCCCGGGTACGGTTTCCTGTCCGAGAACGCGAACTTCGCCGCTGCGGTCGAAGACGCCGGCCTCATCTGGATCGGCCCCACCGCGGAGACGATCACGGCGCTCGGTGACAAGGTCACGGCGCGACAATTGGCACAGAAGGCCGGTGCCCCGCTGGCGCCGGGCATCGACCGTCCGCTCAAGAACGCCGCCGAGGTCGAGGACTTCGCCGCCGAGCACGGTCTGCCGATCATCATCAAGGCAGCCCATGGTGGGGGCGGGCGCGGAATGAAGATC
>JAKDKP010000669.1 GCA_030453285.1 Propionibacteriales bacterium | reverse complement strand
CGGCGATCCGGTGCACCGACGCCCCGTCCCGGGTCCTCATGATCAACGGTGGTGTCCATGATCAGACTTGACCATGGTCGGCAGACGGAAGGGCGTCAGTGACCGGGCGGGGTGGAGCAGACGGCGCAGATGAGATCGGATGCCGGAGCGAGTAACCGCTGCAGGTGTTGCCGGCGGCTGAACATCTCGTACGAGGAGATGGCCGTTCCGTCGTCGTCCAGCGCGACCCGGCACGCCTCGTACAGCCCGAACGCCTTGTCGAGGCTGGCCTGTCGACGCGCCTCGTACCGCTGCGGGAGTGAGATCGTCCGCAGCGGTGGGCGGTCGCCGCCGGACACGTCGAGGGCGGCGAGCGCCTGTCCGACGCCGAGCACCGCTTCGGCCAGTGACCGTTCGGCTTCGTACGGGGTGGCCGTCGGCCGGGGCCGGGCCGCCGGCAGCACCTGCCACTGCACGCCTCGTCCGACCACACTCGGCACCAAGGCGATTCCGGCCTCGAGGGCGATCACCGCCACCCCCGCTTCCACGGCCGCCGCCGACAGCGCCGGTGGCCCGGTCAGGGATCCAAGCTGGCCGGGACGCGGGAGCACCAGGACCCACCCGGTGCTCTCGAAGACGGTGGCCGCGGCCAGGCCTGCCGCCAACTCCGTGGCATGCAACGGGTTGAGCCCGAGCAGGGATTCACGGTCCACGATGTGGTGCGCCGCGTCCTCGTCGGTGATCGCGGCGGTGGTCACCTCCAGACTCGGCCGGATGCCGGTCCGGGTCCCATCCGGTGGCCAGGTGAGCGCGTTGAGGTGGGTGACCAGCCGCACGCCCGCGGTCATCGGGTCGGGCGACTCCTTGAGGTCGGCGGAGACGGACACGCTCAGCACCGTACAACCACGCGTGTCGTACGACGAGGTCCCTCGAACCCGCCATCGCACGGCGACCGGCGACGCCACCGTGACCGGCGACCTCGGCGGGGGCGCGGTCTTGTAGGTTTTGCGCATGGACGTGATCGATCTTGCCGATGTCAGCGTTGTCCGAGGTGGGCAGGCGCTGCTGGCCGACATCAACTGGCAGGTGGGCGAGTCCGACCGTTGGGTGGTGATCGGCCCCAACGGCGCGGGCAAGACCACCCTGCTGCAGGTCGTGTCGGCTCAGATCCATCCGACCAACGGTGTGGCCGGGCTGCTCGGTGAGGTGCTCGGCACCGTCGACGTGTTCGACCTGCGGCCACGGATCGGGCTCACTTCGGCGGCGTTGGCCGACCGCATCCCCAAGGGTGAGCGGGTCAGTGATGTCGTGGTGTCGGCCTCGTACGCCGTGCTCGGGCGGTGGCGGGAGGACTATGACGAGATGGACCATGCACGAGCCGACGAACTGATGGCGCAGATGAAGATCGACCATCTCGCTGACCGGACGTTCGGCACCTTGTCGGAGGGGGAGCGGAAGCGGGTGCAGATCGCCCGCGCGCTGATGACCGATCCCGAACTGCTGCTGCTCGACGAGCCGGCCGCGGGACTCGACCTGACCGGCCGCGAGGCGCTGGTGTCGACGTTGAGTGAGCTGTCGTTGGATGAGTACGCCCCGGCGTCGGTGCTGGTCACCCATCACGTCGAGGAGATCCCGCGCGGCGTCAGCCATGCCCTGCTGCTGAAACAGGGGCGGGTGGTCCACGCCGGACCGATCGACGAGGTGCTCACCGCCGAGGCGATGTCGGAGACCTTCGACCTGCCGTTGAACCTCTCCCACACCGACGGTCGCTGGGCCGCTCGGGCCCGATAGAGGGAGGCAGCGGTGCCCATACATCTGCAGGACTGGATGGGGGACAACCCTGCCGTGCTGTGGCTGATGGTCATCCCGATCCTGGTGGCCGGGGAGGTGCTGCGGCCTCGGCGGGTGTTCGTCTCGGTCGTCCCGGCCGCGGTGATCGGGGCCGTGCT
>JAKDKP010000668.1 GCA_030453285.1 Propionibacteriales bacterium | reverse complement strand
CGGGCACCGGGTCGGTCTCCAGGGCCGCCTCGAGACGGTCCTGGAAGTCCTGGGTGTCCCGGTTCTTGCCCAGTTGCCAGGGCGCGAGCACGGTGAAGGCGAAGTAGGAGAAGGCGATGGCGACCACTGCGGTGATCACCCATCCCGGGGTCAGAAACGAACGCCACCCCCTGCGACGACGGTCACCCTTACCACCGGAGCGCGGTGCGGTCGGGGCGGAGGTTGAGGTCGTGGAGGGGGTGGACACCGGGTCGTTCTCAGTCACACTGGCCTAGTCTAGTCCCGACTGCCGTGTTCCCCGCAGTCGTAGCCCGAGCCAACCGGCCACGATGACCGCGATCAGGGCGATCGCGCTGGGGATCGCCGAGGCAGGGGTGGTGATGAAGGACATCAGCGCGCTCTCGTCATCGCCGTCGGAGCTGTCGGATGCCGCCGAGTCAGCGTCGTCATTGCCGCGGATGGTGACCTCGCCGTCGGCGGCATCAGCGTCGGAGTCATCGTCCTCGCGACCGTCCTCCGTCTCGTCCTCGGGCATGTCACCCAGCGAGCCCGCCTCACCGTCGCAGCCCAGGGCCGCAGCGAAACTCAGCGGGTCCATCGCGGCACGGGTCTCGTAGAAAGTACCCATCGCCGACGATCCGTCGGCGGTGAGCGTCGCCGTCGCGGTGCCTTCGGCGACACCGTCGGTGACGCTGGCACCGTCGACCGACAGGTCCGCCACGGCGATACGGCCGTAGTTGTGCGGCTTGCCCTCGATGTCGTTGGACGTCACGTCGGCGAACAGGGTGCCGGTGTTGCCGTCGATCCGGATCTCGGGGTTCGCCACGGTGGTGTCCAGCACCCCCTCGTGACCGGTAAAGTGGACCGAGCCACCGAAGGTCAGGTTGGCGCTGGTGAGGGAACCACCGGCCACCTCCGCGGTGCCGTCGTTGCCGGTGAACACAAAGGCTCCGCCGCTGTAGACCGCGCCGCCTCCCAGGTCCCAGCCACCGTTGGCGATGCTGCCTCGGATATAGCTGCGGAAGGACTCCTTGACGCCCCAGCCCATCCGGGCCTCGGCGACCTGGGTGGACCCGTCCGAGGCCTCACAGGAATTCTCGCTGGCGTTGGCCACACCGGTGACCCGGGGTGCGGTCACGCCAAGGTCCGGGTTACCGGAGCCGGTGTCGACGGCGCCGGCTCCTGCGGCAGCTCCACCTCCGGTGGCCGGGGTGGCGGCGTCCAGGGCGCCGAGTCCCTCCCCTGCTCCGCTGGCGCAATCGTTACCGTCGGTCGCCAGGGTGACGTTGAGCGGGTCGGCCTCGTTGTTGCCCTCGCCGTAGTTGCCGCCGAAGGCCTTGTTGCCCTCGGCGGTGATGAATCCGGGGGCGGACAGGGTGATGTCACCGGAGCCGGCGGAGGTGATCGGCTGGTCCAGGGTGAATTCTGCGATCGCCACCTGGGAGCCGGTGTCGGCACCGGTCACTTCGGCACCCGGGGTGAATCCACTGACCGTGGTGGAGCGGTAGTCGGCGATGAACTGGGCGGTGGTGCCGCGGACCTTCACCGACATCTTCGACAGGGTGATGTCCAGGGCCCCGAAGTGGCCGTGAAGGTTGACCGAGCCGTTGAGCGGGATGTCGGCGTCCTGCCCGGAGAGGGTCGCGGCACCCGCGTCGCCGGTGAAGTCGAACGTGCCCTGGCCACGAGGGTCACCGGAGAAGCCGACACCGTTGAGGTTCCAACCGCCCATGGCGATCGGGCCGTTGAGGTAGCTGCGGAAGGACTGCTTGATGCCCCAGCCGACGGAAGCCGACTGGATCTCACCGCACTGGGAGACGCCGGTGGTGGGTGTCGTCGCGGCCGCGACCTGTCCCTGGGTGTTGGGCTGTGCCTGCTGGGCGGGCTGTGCCGCCGGGGCCTGCTCAGCCTGCTGGGCGGGCTGTGCCGCCG
>JAKDKP010000667.1 GCA_030453285.1 Propionibacteriales bacterium | reverse complement strand
TTGATCATCAAGCAGTCGATGGCCGGACAGCTGCCGCCGTACCTGGCCGAGAAACGAACAGCGGGGGAGCAGCCGTTGGGCGCAGGCGGCCAGGAGTTGCGGACGTTGATCAAGGGCGACCTGCACTGCCACTCGACGTGGTCCGACGGGGGCTCGCCGTTGGAGGAGATGATGATCACTGCCCGCAACCTGGGCCATGAATACTGCGCGATCACCGATCACTCGCCGCGGTTGAAGGTGGCCAACGGGCTGACTGCCGAACGTCTTCGCGAGCAGATGGCCGTGGTGGCAGACCTCAACGAGGCGATGGATGGATTTCGTTGCCTGCAAGGGATCGAGGTCGACATCCTCGATGACGGAAAGCTTGATCAGGAGACCAGCCTGCTGCGTGAACTGGACATCGTGGTGGCGAGTGTGCACTCCAAACTCCGCTCGGACTCGGAGACGATGACCGTGCGGATGGTGACCGCGATCGCGAACCCACGCACCAATATTCTTGGTCACTGCACTGGACGCCTCGTGGAGGGGGAGCGGGGCACCCGCCCCGAGTCCTCCTTCGACGCCGAGGTGGTGTTCGCCGCTTGTCAGCAGTTCGATGTCGCCGTGGAGATCAACTCCCGACCCGAACGGCGTGATCCGCCGATGCGGCTGATCGAGATTGCTCTCGACGCCGGCTGCCTGTTCTCGATCGACACCGACGCCCACGCGCCGGGCCAACTCGACTTCCTTGATCACGGCTGCGCGAGGGCCGTCGCCGCCGGAGTTCCGGCGAACCGGATCGTGAACACCTGGCCGGTCGATGACCTGCTGGCCTGGACCGCCGCCAAGCTGTCGAAGAAGAAGTAGCGGCAGAGAACGCGCCAGCCCCGTGGGTCCTTCCGTCCCTCGTTGCCCGGGTGGCGGCTGTGACCTCGTTGGCCGGTCGGCCGGGACGGCGTCGGCCGGTCGGCGGAATCTCGTTGGCCGAGTAGCGACCGAGGAACGAGGGAGCGTGTCGAGGTCACGATTCACTGGCAGTACGTAAGCCTGATCTCGCCGCCCATATCGCATCTCCTCGACGCCCGAGGTCTCCGCAGATGCTCGACACAGGGGACCGCAGCCCTGATCGGGTCCAGTGGATCAGACCAGGCGGCCCAGGCGCAGGAATTGGGTGTCGCCGTTGTTGTCCTTGAGCGCATCGTTGTCGGTGATGGCGAACCAATTGCCCCGGGCATCAACGGTCAGTCCCTCGAGCTTCTCGGTCGTCCACCCGTTCGTACGGCGCAGATCCGGCACGACGTCACGCAGCAGCTTCTTGTCCACCCGCGTCACCGATCCGGGCGCCGCCGAGGGCAGATCGACGGCCATGATCCTCTTGATCTTGGCTGCCGGCCCGCTCAACTTGTCCCGTTCGATCACCGCGACCGTGTCCTCGTCGATGGTGACGATCTCCGACAGCCCGATCCAGTCCCCGGTGACGTCGGTCGTCGACAGGGGATACAGGAACCAGGTCCACGAACCGGTCTGTCGATCGAGCCGGCCGATCCGTGCGGTGTTGGCCGGGTCACCCTTCGCCGTCCGCTGCAGGGCCACGGTGAGGGTGCGACCGTCGGCCGAGCCGGTGATCCCCTCGATGCCCTGCTTGCCGAGCTCGGCACTCACCTCGGTCGGCAACAGGATCTCGTCGGTGACGCGTCCTCGAAGGTCGGTGCGGACGATCAGGTTGTCCGGTCCGCTGGCACCCTCGACCCCGAGCCAGAACCCGTCCCGTGCGGCCCACAACCCCTCGACGTCGTAGCTGGCCTGCTGGCCGTCCTTGGTGACGGGCAGTTCCGAGGTGATCATCGCCGGCGTCCGATTCGCGTTGATCTTCAGGATGCGGGTGTCGGCGAAGGCGGCATCGGTGGCAGTCCACAACTGACCGGGAGCGCGCGGATCGGCGCTCAGCGCACCGA
>JAKDKP010000666.1 GCA_030453285.1 Propionibacteriales bacterium | reverse complement strand
GTCCTCGGGCAGTTCGTCGTTGAAGGTCTTGATCAGGATCTGCTTGTAGACCACCGCGAAGTACGCCGCCGCCGCCGAGTCCACACCCATCCGGTAGTCCCATCCGACCAGGACCCGTTGCCCTTCGGCCACCCAGCCGTCATTGACCCGCACCCGCAACAGAGCAGGGACGACATCGGCAGCCACCGGCATGGTGTCATCGGCGAACCAACTCTCGGCATCGGCCGGCGACACCTTGTCGACGGAGTTGATCAAGGTCTCGATGCGCTGGCTCCGCCACCCGTACGAGGCTTCGGCGTTGAGTTGTCGGCCGTACTGGCGGCCGATGATCGGCTGATTGGCGGTGATGATGTAGCCACTGGGTGGGTTCTCGTCCCAGGGCAGTTCCTCGAACGGGATCAGCCCCTTCCAGTCGTACGCCGGATCCCAGCCCGGGTTGAGCGCCAGCCCGTCTCCCTTGCCCCGGATCGGGATGTCGCCGGGCAGCTGGTAGCCGATGTTGCCGAACCGGTCGGCGTAGGTGAGGTTCTGTGAAGGGGAACCCCAGGCCTTGGCCGCGGCCCGGAACTCCTTGAAGTTCTTGGCGGCGTTCATTCCGAACAACGATTCCACCGTGGTGCCCGGCTTCGTCGCGGTCCACTGCAGGGCCACGCCCAAACTGGTGCCGTCGGGAGCGACCTGATCGGTGATCCCTCGGCCGAGTTGACCGTCCACGTCGGACAGCAGTGGGCCGTGCCGGGTGGAGCGGACGGTGATCTCGCGCGGCACCGGTTCGCCGGCAACGCTCACCTGCTCGACCCGCTTGGCGACCGGCTCGAAGGTCTTGCCGTACTGGACCTCGTCTCCGCGTACCCGTTCGACGTAGAGGTCCTGGGTGTCGACGTACGGGTTGGTCAACCCCCACGCAATGTCGGTGTTGTTGCCGATGATCACCCCCGGCACCCCGGAGAAGGCGAAGCCGGTCATGTCGAACGGGCAGGACTGATCACGCGCATTGCAGTGCAGCCCCACCTGTCCGAAGGTCGCCGGCATCGACGCGGCCAAGTGCGGATCGTTGGACAGCAAGGGGCTGCCCGTCGTGGTCCGGTCCCCCGAGATCACCCACGAGTTGGAACCCAGGCCACCGCTGCCGAGATCTCCGAGCAGCTTCGGCAGCGACGTGTCGAGCCGGGCCACCGATCCCAGGACGGCACGGACCCGCTGGGTCTCCTCGTCCGACAGGGCTGGCTTGCCCTTGATCTTCGGCACCTCTGCCGGCACTGCCCCGGGTGTCTTTGGATCGAAGGCGCCCTTGACGACTGCGCCTCGGCCAATGATCGGCCGATAGTTCTCCAAGTCGTACGCCGGCCACAACTCGGCGGCCCGCTGGTCACCGACGGTCGCCCCCAGCGTCGCCAGCTCGGTCTCCTGGAGACGGTTCCCACTGAGATCCCAGGCCATCGCCTTGAACCAGGCGAGGCTGTCGGCCACCGTCCACGGATCGGGTTGATACCGCTTCCCGGTCAACCCCAGCACCGCGTATTCCAGACTGAGTTCACCGCCGGACCGGGTGTCCATCCACGCATTCACTCCGGCGGCGTACGCCTCCATGTAGCGCTTGGTGGACCCGGTCAGGGCACGGGCCTCCTGCTCGGCCGACTGGCGCCACCCGAGCGTCCGGACGTACACGTCGGTCTCGAACTGGTCGGGACCGAACAACTCCGACAGGCGGCCCGCCGTGACCCGGCGCCGGAAGTCCATCTCGAAGAAGCGGTCCTGCGCAGCCACATAGCCCTGCGCGGCAAACAGGTCCTCGGGGGTGTCGGCATAGATGTTGGGCACCCCGTACGAGTCCCGCAGCACGGTCGCCTTGGAGTTGAGCGCGGGCACGACCACCTGACCGTTGGTCTGCGGGAAGCTCTCCCGAACAGTGACCACCGCCAGGCTGGAGAACGCG
>JAKDKP010000665.1 GCA_030453285.1 Propionibacteriales bacterium | reverse complement strand
CCGTGGCAGATGCCCTGGCCCCACTGCTGACCCGCCCGACCCTGATCGTCGGCAAGTCGACGGTCCCGGTCGGCACCGCCATCGCTCTCCAGGAGCGGATGAGGGCCGCCTCACCGGCCGGTGACGGCATTGACGTGGCCTGGAATCCGGAGTTCTTGCGTGAGGCGTACGCGGTCGAGGACACCCTGCGCCCGGACCGGATCGTCCTCGGCGTCCAGAACGAGCGGGCCGCCAGCCTGCTCAAACGGTGCTACGCCATGCCCTTGTCGGAGAACACCCCGATGATCGAGTGCGACCTGGCCACTGCCGAGTTGATCAAGGGAGCAGCCAACGCCTTCCTGGCGACCAAGATCAGCTTCATCAACGCGATGGCCCAGATGTGCCAGGCGACCGGCGGGGACGTGACCCTGCTGGCTGACGCGATCGGGCTCGACAAGAGGATCGGGCGGGAGTTCCTGAACGCCGGGCTCGGCTTCGGTGGTGGTTGTCTGCCCAAGGACATCCGCGCCCTGGCGGCCAGTGCCGAGAGCCACCAGGTGACCGTGTTGTCAGACCTGATCGGCAGTGTGGAGGCGATCAACGACGGTCAGCGGACCGAGATCGCCGAGCTGGCCATCGAGCAGGCCGGCGGCGACGTGACGGGCAAGCGGATCGCGGTGCTGGGGGCAGCCTTCAAACCCGGCACCGATGACACCCGGAACTCGCCGGCCCTGACGGTGGCCACACATCTGGCCGATCGGGGCGCCGACGTGCACGTGTACGACCCGCAGGCCACCGTCTCCTCGGTCGGGATCACCCAGGATCCGTCGGTGGAGGCGGCGCTCACCGGTGCCGAGATGGTGCTGCACCTGACCGAGTGGCCAGAGTTCCGTCAACTCGACCCCGAACGCCTGGCCGCCCTGGTGAAGCATCCACTGATGATCGACGGGCGGCTCAAGCTGCACGAGCCGCAGTGGGCCAAGGCCGGCTGGAAGGTCGTCCAGATCGGTCGCGCCGCCTCTCTGTGAGCTGCCCGGGCCCACTGGACGCCGTCGACGACGGTGCCGGGAGTTCAGGGCTGCGCCCGGCGAGCCGCCGGATCTGCGCGCAGCACCAGGTGGGCCAGTCCGCATGCGGCCGCCATCACACACAGGGCATCGACGGTGAGCGCGGCGAAGGCACCGACAGCGCTCGGCCCTCCCCAGGCATTGACGATCCGACCGGGGTCGCCGCTGAGGCCCACCTGCAGGCCGACGCGCAGCACGGCCGCAGCCAACACCACCCCCAGCACCAGGAGCGCCAGCGTACGCATCGGGCCCAGCGGGTCTGAGAAGGTGCCACGCAGGGTTGCGCCCATCCGTCGGGCGGCGGCACGGCTGATCGGCCATCCCAACCACGTGGCCGACCCACGTCGTGCCGTCACATGGGAGATCGCGAACGTGACAGCGCCGCCGATGATCACGTGGATCAGGACGCGATTCTCCACCGGGTTGTTGGGTACGGGTCCGATCGGCCACCGGTCCACCACCAGCAACCCCAGACCGACACCGGCCAGGAGGATGCCGCCGGCAATCACCGAGAGCGCCACCGACGGCCGTCCGACCGCGGTCGAGACCAGGCGGGCGGGTATGTGGGTCGTACTGGCGATGGGCACACCCTCACTCTGGCCGGTGGATGCCCCGTACAACGTCGGGGTTCTCCCGACCAACCCGTACGGTGACCCCCGTCCCTCCCCCACTCGCCGCCGGTTGCACCGGGGCAACGATCCGCCACAAGATGGGACACGTCCCTCACACACTGCGAATCCACACCGGAGGCCACCGTGTCCGATCCCACCGCTGCATCCATCTCCCCACCGGCAACCCCGTCGATGGGCAAGAAGCTCGCCGCCGAGCTCGTCGGCACCTTCGTCCTCGTGTTCGGCGGGTGCGGTACCGCCGTACTGGCTGCCAAGGCCCC
>JAKDKP010000664.1 GCA_030453285.1 Propionibacteriales bacterium | reverse complement strand
CCGACGAACTCGTTCTCGCACCGACGGGCCAGCTTGGCCCGGTCGCTGCCGTCGATGTCGAGGCCGTTCAGGTCGACCAGCACGGTCAGCACCGCGCACTCCAGGGCGGCCGAGGATGATAGCCCCGCGCCCATCGGTACGTCGGAGGTGAGCACCAGGTCGGCGCCGTCGACGGGGTGGCCGGCCTCGCCCAGCGCCCAGACGATTCCTGCGACGTACGCCTGCCAGCCGCTCATGCCGGGCACCAGATCCTTCTCGGTGAAGGCGATCAACTCACCGTTGTTGAGGCTCTGCACCCGCCACCGACGGTCGGTGCGCGGTGCGGCGGCCACCAGCACCCGTTGCGGCAGAGCGAACGGCAGGCAGAAGCCGTCGTTGTAGTCGGTGTGTTCGCCGATCAGGTTGACCCGGCCGGGTGCGGACCAGATGCCGACCGGGGCCGAACCGGTCAGGGCGGTGAAGGCAGCGGTGAGGTTCTCCATGGTGCGAGCGATCCTAGTTGTCCGGCAATCGTCGTGCGGTGGCGGCCGGGCTGGTCCCTCTGGACGCCGAGACGTCGGAAGCAACGCCCTCTCGCCTCGTCCGGGATTGGGTCCGGGTGCTCGATCAGTGGGAGACTGGCGCGGTGTCTGAGCGCAGGGTGGCCAAGATCAACACCGGTCCGCTGGTGCACCTGGTGTACTGGGAGCCCCGTATTCCCCAGAACACCGGGGCGGCCATCCGGCTGGCGGCGGTCAGTGGGGCACACCTGCATCTGGTCGAACCGTTGGGATTCGAGCTTGACGACACCCGGCTGCGCAGGGCCGGTCTGGACTACCACGACCTCGCCCTTGTCACCGTGCACGCCGACCATGATCAACTCTGGCGGACCCTCGGCACGCGGCGGGTCTTCGCGTTCACCGCGCAGGCCGAACGTTGGCACACCGACGTGGCGTACGAGCACGGTGACGTCCTGCTCTTCGGCCCCGAACCGACCGGACTGCCGGCAGAGGTGCTGGCCGATCCCCACATCACTGATCAACTGCGGATCCCGATGGTCCCCGGTCGACGGTCCCTCAATCTCTCCAACGCCACCGCGGTCGCGGCGTACGAGGTCGGTCGGCAGTTGGGATTCCCGGGCGCACGCTGACACCGCAGCCGGAGTGAGCCGCAGGTGATCCAGCCCACCGCGCCGACTCCTGACAGCAGCACGGACCTTCCGCGTTCCGTTGGAGCATGTGTCGGCCACATCTTGTGGACTTCATCGCCGGAGCCGACGGATTCAGGGCTCTTCCTCGGCCTGGCGCAATGTCGTGGCCAGGGCGATCTCGTACGCCGTGGCGAGTTGATCAAGGTCGGCACGAAAGGTGGCGATCCGGCAGCCGAGACCGTTGGGTTTGACCAGGATGCCCTCCTCGGCCCAGTGCTCATGGGCACGCGCGCGAATCTCGGCGATGTGGTCTCCGGAGTGGTTGGTCACCCGCCACCACGGCACAGCGACGCCGTGGTGGCTGAGCACCGACCCCACTTGGCGTGGCCCGATCCCGACGATGCCGGCAATGTCTCCGTACGAGACGACGCGCCCACGCGGGATGTGCTCGACGACGGTGAGCACCTTCTCCACCAGCAGATCATCCATGTCAGATCCGTTCGCAGATGATCATGGTCTGTCCGTCGGTCAGATCATGATCAGCCGTTGGGTCGCCGGCCGGGTGGACCGGACACCACCGTCCACCCGCGCCGGTTCCCCGGCCCCCTCGGCCAGGGTCCGATCGTTCGACGCCTCAGAGCGCGAGCGCGGCGTCGATCAGCTCCTGCTGCTCGATCTCGTGCACCTTGCCCGAGCCCACGGCCGGAGCCGAGGAGGCGGTCCGGGTCACGTGATGCAGGGTCCGTTCGGTGCCCGGATCCCGGTCGGCCAAGGCGTCGACGAAGTTGAGGGCGAGGTAGGCCCAGGCG
>JAKDKP010000663.1 GCA_030453285.1 Propionibacteriales bacterium | reverse complement strand
CAACGCCAGCGCAGAGGGAGCCTCGACCACCGGTCGGGGCTCCCTCTGCGTGCAGAGGCAGCGTCGTCAACTGAACGAGGCCAGCAGCTCGGCGCAGGCCTGCTCACAGCGACGGCAGGCGTCGGCGCAAATCTTGCAGTGCTCGTGCATACCGACGTGCTTCTCGCACTCCTCGGCGCAGGACCGGCACGCCGCCTGACACGCCTCGAGCAGGGCACGGTTGAGCCTGGATCCGCCGGTGTGGTAGGCGGGTCGTGACAGCCAAATGCTCCTGTGGCCAGCGATAATGGGACTGTTCGAAGGTTCCATGACGCTGAGCAACAGGAGCACTGGTAGTGCGAGTATCCCATGATTTCTCTGCCGAGTTCGATGATGACAATCTGATTGGTCGGGCGGGGCTGGTGCCGGTGATGGCTCTGGCGGAGTCGGCGGGTCTGCCGGGCCTGGTCGCCGAGCACGTCACGGTGCCGGGCAGCATCGGCTCCAACGCCGACGTGAAAGTCTCTTCCCTGGTGGCCGGGATGCTCGCCGGTGCCGACAGCATCTCGGACATGGACGTTCTGCGTCATGGCGGGATGGGCCGTGCGTTCACCGCGCGGCGGGCACCGACCACGCTGGGCACCCACCTACGCGGATACACCTTCGGGCACGTGCGTCAGCTGGACGCGGTCGCCTCCCGGGCCCTGACCGGGCTGGCCCAGAGGGTTCCTGGTCTGCTGGCCGGCGGCGCCCAGGTCGCGTTCGTCGATATCGATGACACGATTCGGGCCACGCACGGCTACGCGAAGCAGGGATCCGGTTACGGCTACAGCGGCGTGAAGGGTTTGAACGCCCAGGTCGCGACCATCTCGACGCTGCAGGCCGCGCCGGTGATCGCGGGGATCCGGCTGCGCCGAGGCGCGGCGGCCTCGGCCCACGGCACCGCGGCGATGATCGGCAGCGCGTTGGCCACTGCGAAGCGCGCGGGCGTCTGCGGGATGGTGACCGTCCGTGCGGATTCGGCCTACTTCCAGCATGCGACGGTGGCCGCGGCTCGCCGGGGCGGGGCCCACTTCTCGCTCACCGCTCGGATGAACCCGTCCGTGGTCGCCGCGATCTCTCGTATCCCCGAGACGGCGTGGGTGGGGATCAAGTATCCGAAGGCGATCTTCGATCAGGCCGAGCAGCGGTGGATCTCCGATGCCGAGGTCGCCGAGGTCGAGTACACCGCCTTCACCTCCCGCAAGCAGGCCGAGCATGTCACGGCGCGGTTGATCGTGCGTCGCGTGAAGCGGCTGAACCCTCGCCACGGGCACAGTGAGCAGGGCGGGTTGATGGATGCGTATCGCCACCATGCGGTGTTCACCGACTCCCGCCTGGGGATGCTGGCCGCGGAGGCCTCCCATCGGGATCACGCGATCGTCGAGCAGGTCATCGCCGACCTCAAGAACGGGCCGCTGGCTCACTGCCCCTCCGGGGTGTTCACCGCTAACAGCGCCTGGACCGTGCTGGCCGCGATCGCGTTCAACCTCGCCCGCGCTGCCGGGGTGCTGGCCTCGACCTTCCACGCCCGCGCGCGCTGGCAGACCCTGGTCGATCACCTGATCGCGGTTCCCGCCCGGATCGCGAACCGCGCCCGATCCTGGCGACTACACCTCCCCCGCAACTGGCCCTGGCAAACGGCCTGGGAGAACCTCTTCGACACCACCAGGGTGATGACGACCTGACCAGCAGCGATCTGTCCCTACGAGAAGGAACCGAAGTGGAAATGCCGGGCAGACCGGCAGCACTCGCACGCCTTCACGCCGGAATCAGGGTCGCTGCTCGACCGAAACGATCGAGAATCACCCCGGAAACCCGATCGGCGCATCGAGGCTGAGGGCATCGCTATTGCCCGTCTGACGGGACAGTACTCGGCCGGTGGTCTCGCAGACGTCGGCGCAGTCCTGGTTCAGGCTGATGCAC
>JAKDKP010000068.1 GCA_030453285.1 Propionibacteriales bacterium | reverse complement strand
GGACATGCGCAGGGAGGCGATCTCGCGGGCCAGATAGTCCATGTCGGCGCCACGCTGGGCGGCCTGCTCGCGGTCGCGTTCCACCGAGACCCGGTCCCGGGCCTCCTGCCGGTTCTGGGCCAACAAGATCAACGGGGCGGCGTACGAGGCCTGCAGGGACAACATCAGGGTGAGGAAGATGAACGGAAACGGATCGAAGCGCAGTGGTTCGGGCCCGACCACATTCCAGATGACCCACGCGACGATGAACATCGTCATGCCGATCAGGAACGTCGCGGTTCCCATGAAGCGGGCGAAGGCTTCGGCGAACTCGCCGAAGGTGTCGTCGCCGAAGCGCATCCGCGCGAAGGGGGACCGCGATCGGCGTCCCGGGGTGTCCAGGCGGTCGGACCGGTTGTCACGTTTGTGATCGCGCTCAGCCATGCGTCACCTCTTCTGCTTGGTCGCCATCTGCTGCCTGGTCGGCGGGATCGTCGAGATCGGTCTCGTCGAGTTGCTCGTCGCGCCAGTCGTCGGGCAAGACATTGTCCAACACGTCATCGACGGTGACCGCCCCGGTGAGGCGACGTTCCTTGTCGACCACCGGCGCGGTGACCAGGTTGTAGACGGCGAAGAACCGAGCCACCTGGTGCAAGGTCGCCTCCTCGCGCAGCGGTTCGAGCTCAGAATCGATCAAGGTCGAGACCAGGGTCGAGGGAGGTTCGCGGAGCAGGCGTTGGATGTGCACACCGCCGAGGAAGCGGCCGGTCGGGGTCTCCAGTGGCGTACGGCAGACGAAGATCATTGCGGCCAGGGCGGGGGTGATCTCCTCCTGCCGTACGAGGGCGAGGGCCTCGGCGACGGTCGCGTCGTGCGCAACGATGATCGGCTCGGGGGTCATCAGGCCACCGGCAGTGAGGTCCTCGTAGGTCATCAGCCGGCGGACGTCCTCGGCCTCATCGGGCTCCATCCGACCGAGCAGTTCCTCGGCCCGGTCGGCGGGCAGTTCGTTGATCAGATCCGCGGCATCATCGGGGTCCATCTCCTCCAACACGTCGGCGGCACGTTCGAGGTCGAGCTGGGCCATCACCTCGAGTTGATCTTCGTCGGGCAGTTCACCCAGGGCATCGGCCAGCATCTGATCGTCGAGGGCGGCGACGACCTCGGCGCGGCGGGCCGGCGTCAGGTCGTGCAGCTCCTTGGCGACGTCGGCGGCATGCATGTCCTCCATCTGGGCGATCAGTTGTTCGGTGCCCTGGCGTTGGGTGGGGGTCAGCGAGGGCACCTCGGCCCAGTCGAGGATCGTCACGTGTCCACGGCGGCCGAAGCGGGCACTCTTTTCGCGGACCGCGACCTCGGACACCTCCCACTCCCAGGCGCGAACCTCCTTCATCGCCACGTCGAAGACCATGGCGGGGGTACTGTCGCCGGCCCGCTGGACCGTACGGTCGAACAGGTCGGCCACGACGAGGGTCTCGGACTCGCGTTGGGTGAACTTGCGGGTGTTCACCACCCCCGAGATGGTGATCTGGGCGCCGTCGACATGGCGGACGCGGGCCATCGGCAGAAACACCCGTTGGCGGGCGAACAATTGCACGACCATGCCCTTCACCCGGGGCGGGCGGCCGGCGGTCCGCATCGCCAGGACGATGTCGCGGACGCGGGCCACCTCGTCACCGCCGGCATCGAGGACCGGCAGCCCCTTGAGGCGCGAGATGAACACGGAGTTGGACGGGGAGCTCACAGAGCGGAGGTTACCGGTTGCGGCCGGACGTGATGACGGGGATTCTTGCGGATAGTCGATGTCCGCAAGAGGGGGGAGGCTGCAGTCATGGACTTCCAGACCCATCCCGTGACCCCGGACCGCTTCGACGACTTCGCCGACGTGGTCAACAAGAACCGTCGACCGACGCACTGCTGGTGCGTCACCCATCGGTTGCGTCCGGCCGACATCGACGAACTGGGCGGCGGTGACCGTGAGCAGGCGATGCGTGCCCTGTGCGAACAGACGCATCCGCCGGGCGTGGTCACCTATCGCGACGGTGTTCCCGTCGGTTGGTGCAACATCGGTCCGCGCGCCGACATCCCGCGCCTGGCGCACTCGACGTTGATCAGGCCGATCGACGAGGTGCCGGTGTGGAGCATCGTCTGCGTAGTGATTCGTGCCGGGCACCGCAGGCTGGGCATCACCGAGCACGTGCTGTCCGGGGCGGTGTCCTACGCTGCCGCCAACGGCGCCCCGGCGGTGGAGGCGTACCCGGTCGATCCGCCGGGGCGGATGGACCAGACGATGGCATTCGTCGGGACGCGCCGGATGTTTGCCCGGGCGGGATTCGAGGTGATCGGCGCCACTGACGCCGTTGCGAGCAGGCTGCCTCGGTTGATCATGCGCCGACACCTGTGATGTTCGCGAGGATGATCAGCGAGCCGGTCACCCGCGGGGCAGGAACGGCGGGAGCTGGTTGGTGTCGATGTCGGTGTCCGGCCATCGCCGACGCAGGGTCTTGGCGAGGGTTCGGCACCAGTGCGTCAGGAAGGGAAAGGCGGAGCGGCCTTCGGCGAGGTCGGCGGCACTCTCCAATCCATGGAGACGCTCCAGGCGGCTGAGGTCTCCGCGGGGACGCCGGTCACAGGTGCCGAAGTTGGCGAGTCGAACGAATGCATGCGTGAGCCCGGCTGCCGCCAGCCCGACGCCGAAGGCCTGGTCATCGGCGGCTTCGGGGATCCACTGGCCGAGTTCGGCACGGTAGGAGTCCTCGAAACCGGAGCTGGCGGCGTCGGCCACGGCGACGAAACGCGGTCCGGGAAGGTAGAACTCGACCAGGTCGGTCAGGCAGTGTCGGAAGCCGGCGAACTCGTAGTCGATGATCATGACCGAGTCGTCCACGACGAGGACGTTGTTCGTGGCCGAGTCTCCGTTGGAGAGGGCGAGGAATCCGTCGGGCCGGGTGATTGTGCGGTTGACCTCCTGCGCTTCGGCGATCGCATGGTGGTCGGGACCGTCACCGAGCTCGGTCGCCCAGCACCGTGTTCGTTCCCAACCCTGGTCCAGAAATCTCGACAGCTCCCGTTCCGGATCGACATTCCCGACGCCACCGAACCGTGCGTAGTACTCCGTGCTCCGGTCGGCCGTCATCCCGTGTCTGCGTGCCAGCTCGCGAGCCGTGTTGATCAGATGGCGACGGACGTTCGCGGTGCAGCCCTCGTCGATGATCAATTCGTCGAGGGAGCGATGGCGTCCGAGGTCCTCCATGATCAACAAGCTCGTGTCGGCATGGATCACTGCGGGTGCGCTGATCTCGCATGATGCCAAGAATTGCAGAGCGACCGACTCGGTGGTGAGCTGCGACTGGTGGGCCCGCTGCCCCGGGTCGTCGGGATCGCCGGCCCGCAGCCACTTGACCACGACCGACGCGTACGGGCTGTCGATCGCGTGAGGGCCGTCGGTGATCTCGTACCGCGCAACGCACCATGGGCCGATGCGCTGACCTGCACCCACCTCGACGCCTGCGCCCCAGGCACCAGACAGCGCGGCGGCAACCTCACCGCGTGGTGGGATGGGCATCGGTGTCCCCTCATGCTCGATCAGAGATGTTGAGGCTAGTGTGTCGCGGCGCGGACTGTCGCAGGGGCGATCCTGCCTGGGAGTGTGCTCAGGCTAACGTTGACTCCGACACCAGGAGGCGCCATGAGCATGAACATTCCGCAACGGCAGCACGGATCGATCTTCGAGCTCGAGTTCCCGCAGTCGGTTGCGGTCTACGAGTCGTACGTCAAGGCCCAGCAGGCGGTCGATTTCCTGTCGGACAAGGAGTTCGAGGTCAAGAACCTCTGCATCGTCGGCACCGACCTCAAGTCGGTCGAGCGGGTGCTGGGTCGTCGGACCTGGAAGACGGTGCTCACCCAGGCCGTGCTGTCCGGCATCTCCACCGGCCTGTTGGTCGGGCTGGTGCTGCTGCTGTTCTTCGCGCCACAGACCGGACCGGCCGTGCTGATCGGTGCCCTGCTGTTCGGCATCGTCATCTCGCTGATCTTCCAGTCGATCGCCTACGCGGTCTCCGGTGGTCGTCGTGACTTCACCTCGATGCAGCAGACCGTGGCCACCAAGTACGAGATCCTGTCCGAGCACAAGGTCGCCCAGCAGGCGCGTGACCTGCTCGCCACCATGCCCGGCGTCCGCGCAGCAGCCTTCGAGTGATCAGGCGGCCCGGCGCCCTTGGATGGCCTCGATCGTGGTGCGTTCTGGCCATTCCGGTCGACCAAGCCGTCTGCGGTTCTCCCGGACCGTCGAGCGCTCGGCAGCGTCCCACCCGACCGTCTTGCCGAGCACGTACGCACCATGGAGCAACATGATCATGGTGCGGGACCGTGCGTCGGCCTCGGTGCCGTTGACGAGCACCGAGCGCAACCTCGTCCGCAGGCGATCGATCAGCAGTTGATCCAGCGACAACCATCGATCCGAGAGCACCGAACGTTGCTGGCGGGACACGAGTTCGCGTTCAGCCAATCTGGTCAGCACGCGGTCGGTGGCGAGCTTGGCCACCTTCCGTTGGGCCCTCCCGGCACGCGAACCGTCGACCACCCGCCAGGCCTCGGCCAGCAGGGGATCGGCGGGCGGTTCGCCCAACAATGGCTGCAGGACCCGCGGCCCGCCGTCGCCGTCGCGGTCACGTCGAAGTTGCCCCTCGGCGACCAGCTCGGCCAACAGGGCACCGCCCAGCACGTCGTCCAGATCGGGGCGTGTGAACCAACAGCCGCCACGTGGCTTGCGGGTGATCAACGCCAGTTCCTCGGCGATCAGCAGCCTCACAGCCACTTCCGCCGCTTGAAGCCGATGAACAGGGTCGTCATCAAGGTCAGGATCGCGCCCAGCACGATGAAGTAGCCGTACTTCCAGCGCAGCTCGGGCATGTAGTCGAAGTTCATCCCGTAGATGCCCACGATGAAGGTCGGAGCAGCCACGATCGCCACCAGGGCAGAGATCTTGCGCATGTCCTCGTTGTCGGTGACGCTCGCCCGGGCAAGCCCGGCCTGCAGGATCGAGGAGAGGACTTCGTCGTACGACTGGATCATTTCGCGGACCTCGACGTGATGGTCGGCCACCTCCCGGAAGTAGGCGCGCGCCTGTTCGGGGATGGCGGCGTGTTCACGGTTGGCCAACGCCAGCAGCGGAAGGCCGGCCGGGATCACGCTGCGTTTGAACTCGATCAGTTCGCGCTTGAGTTGGTACGTGGCATCAACCCCACCCCGGCTGGACCGGGCGAAGGTCATCGACTCGACCTCATCGACGTCGTCACCCATCTCGTACGCCACCGTGGTGTAGTCGTCGGTCACCTTGTCGGCGATCGCGTACAAAACCGTCCACGGACCGAGGGCCAGGCGTTCGGGCTCGGCAGTGAGGTGCTCGCGCAGCGCCTGCAGGGGGGACTGCTCGCCGCGACGTACGGTCAATACGAAGTTGGGGCCGAGGAAGACCATGATCTGACCGGTGGACACGATTTCGGAGGTCTCGGTGATCGATTCATGGTCGACCCAGGCGATGGTGGAGAGCACCATGAAGAGCGTGTCACCGAACTGTTCCAGCTTGGATCGGCGGTGACCCTCAACCGCATCCTCGATCGCGAGCGGGTGCAGTTTGAACTGTTCGGCGAAGGTGTTCAGGTCCGCATCGGAGGGGTCCTTGAGGCCCATCCACACAAAACCTTCGCCGTCGGCGGCCCGCCTGCTCGC
This sequence comes from Propionibacteriales bacterium, assembly GCA_030453285.1. GTDB lineage: Bacteria > Actinomycetota > Actinomycetes > Propionibacteriales > Propionibacteriaceae > Carbonicoccus. The sequence continues at coordinate 2,874 of JAKDKP010000068.1, read as the reverse complement.
CTCGTCAACGTCCTCGCAGTCCTGCCGAATGCCGTCGACGTACCAGCCCCAGGCGATCACCGAAGCCGGCGGGCCGCTGGGCTGCTGGGTGCTCATGGAGCGATCAGGGGAGCCATCCAGGCCTCCACGTCATCGGCGGTGCGGGGCAGGGCAGCCGACAGGTTCTCGGGCCCGTCGGCAGTGATCAAGATGTCGTCCTCGATCCGTACGCCGATGCCGCGCAGCTCGTCGGGGACGAGCTTGTCGCCGGACTTGAAGTAGATGCCGGGTTCGACGGTGATCACCATGCCGGCGCGTAGTTCACCCTCGCGGTAGTGCTCGGTGCGCGCCTGGGCGCAGTCGTGCACGTCGATGCCGAGATGGTGCGAGGTGCCGTGCACCATCCAGCGTCGGTGGTGGCCACCGGTGCTCTTGTCCAGCGACACCTCCGGGGTGACCGGCAGGATGCCCCATTCGTGCAGGTGCCGGGCAATGACGGCGATCGCGGCATCGTGCACATCGGAGAACTTTGCTCCCGGTTGGCAGGCCGCGATGCCGGCCTCCTGGGCCTCGAGCACCGCCTCGTACACCTTGCGCTGGGCTGCGGAGAACCGGCCCGAGATCGGCAACGTACGGGTGATGTCGGCGGTGTAGAGGGTGTCGAGTTCGACCCCGGCATCGAGCAGCAGCAGGTCGCCGTCGGTGATGTCGCCGTCGTTGCGGATCCAGTGCAGCGTGTTGGCATGATCGCCGGACGCAGCGATCGTGTCGTAGCCGACCGCGTTGCCGACGTGGCGGGCGTGCAGGCCGAAGACGCCCTCCACCCAGCGTTCGCCGCGACCCCGTCGTACGGCCTCGGGAAGATCGGCCACCACCGCAGCGAATCCTTCGGCGGTCTGGTCGCAGGCCTCGCGCATCTGCTCGACCTCGAAGGCGTCCTTGATCAACCGCAGCTCGCTGAGCCGGACCGTGACGTCCTGATCGGTCTCGGCGGTCACGGTGAGCTGGTGCTCGGTGCGGATCTTGTCGACCGCCTCGTCCACCGTCTGGTCGGTGTCGCGGAGCAGCCGGATCGTCGTGGCGTCGGCGTTCTTGGCCAGGGCCTCGTCGAGCTCGTCGATCGGGGCACAGATCAGACCGGTGAGGGCCTCCATCTCCTCTAAGGACTCGCGCTGGCCGACCCACATCTCGCCGTAGCGGGGATCGGCATAGAACTCGCGGTCGGTACGGGGGGCGCGCGGCTTGAAATAGAGGGTGGCGGTGTGACCGCCACTGGGACCGTCGGGGGTGTCGGTCGGTTCGAGGACCAGCACGGCGTCGGGTTCACGGTCGGTGCCCAACCCGGTCAGGTGGGCGAACGCCGAGTGCGGGCGGTAGCGATGGTCGGTGTCGTTCGAGCGCACCTTGAAGCCGCCGGCGGGGACGACGACGCGGTCACCGGGGAAGATCTCCGAGACAGCGGCGCGGCGGGCCACGGCTGCCTCGGCGGCCGGCAGCCTGGTCGGCAGCTCGCTCGCGTACGGTTCCCAGTCCTCGGCGATGAACGCCTTGAACGCCTCGGAGAACGGGGACTGGCGATTGGGAAGTTCCGGCTGCTTGTCGCTCATGCGGGCAATTCTCGCATCACGCCTCCCATGCTGGCCAAGACTGGTTCCGCGGCTCGCTAGGGTGGGCGCCGTGACGGCGCGTGCATGGTTGGCAGAGCGGATCGAGCCGGGGGACCGGCAGAGGTGGGAAGGTCTCGGGTTCCGGGGAGATGCGCTGCGTGCCGTCCCGCGGCTGGCGGCGGCGGTGTTGGCCGATGAGGACGCCGCGGTGCACGTCCGCAGCCTGGCCCACAAGCTGCAGGCGCGGATCGGCTCGTACGGGCCGACGGGCGAGAGCATCTTCGGCAGTGTGGCGGACGAGTCCTGCGTGGCCGACGTGGGGAGCGGTCAGGTCACCGTTCCCGGGGGTCTGGCGATCATGGCGTTGCTGGCGACGACCGATGACGTTCGGGCGCACCATGCCAGCCGAGGCATCGACGATGATCAGTCGTGGCGGACGCTGTCGGACCTGGGACAGCAGGTGTGGGTGCACTCGCTGACCTACGAGAACTTCGGCCTGCACACCCACACCTGGTTGGAAACGGCGTGGTCGGGAGCCCTGCAGTGGGTGGGGCGGCTGCAGTTCAACCTGCAGTGGTACGAACCGGGAGACGAGGCGGTGCCCGGTGGGGTGTCGCGGTGGGTGCTGTCCACGCACATCCCGCAGTCGGGCCCGATGACGCCGGAGGTCGTCCAGGACAGTCTCGATCGCGCCCGGGCGCTGTTTGCCGAACGGTATGCCGACCACCCATTCACCGAGTTCCACTGCACGAGCTGGCTGTTGGACCCGACACTGGCGCGGCTGCCGGGGACCAATCTGGCTGATTTCCAGGCCCGCTGGTCGCTGACCGGTGAAGGTGGTGACGGGGACGCCGACGCCCTGTTCTTCGTGTTCCATCGTCGGGGCGAGGTCGATCGGGCCGACTTGCCCCGCGAGACCGGGCTGCAACGGCTGGTGCTCGATCGGTCGGTCGGCGGCGAGCATTGGCGGGTGCTCACCGGGTTGATCCCGCTGCGCTCCTGACTGGACGCTGGCGGGTAAGGCATCTCAGCGCTGTACGTACGACCGCCCTCTGCCCACGATCGTCGGGACCGCCACCCACCTCACCGAACGGTCGATTCCGTGTTCAGCCGGGGGACGAGACGGTGATGTCCGGTTGGCGCTCCGACGGTGATTCCCCGGGCCCGGCAGTTCAAACGATCCGTGCTCTCGTCGTGTCGCTGATCGACGGGCCGGCAATGGGCAGCACTGAGGCCGCCCGTTCTGGTGTGGAGGGGCGGTGGTCAGTGTTGGGGGTGAGGTCAGTCG
>JAKDKP010000662.1 GCA_030453285.1 Propionibacteriales bacterium | reverse complement strand
CGGACGTGAGGAAGTGGGTGTCATGGATGACACTGAGACCGGCCTCTGGCTTAAGCCCGAATCCACCGACGGTCCGGCTGGCGACTGCGTGACCATGCTCGGCTTGGGATAGAGGGCTTGGGCGCGCCGATGTGCCGGACCTCGCTGTCCGGATGTTCCAACTCGTGTGTCCTCGGGACGCGCAGCGGTGGGCTGCTGGGTGGTCAGGTCGTCAGGCCGGTGGTGGATCGCTGACCCGGTCGAACACAGCAGTCCAGGCGCTATCCCAAGGCCAGTTTTTGGGCAGGTGCATGGTGACGCGCCGGGCGGAAGTCGCCACTCGGGTGGGCACGATGATCAGCTTGCGTCGGATCGTCGCGGTGGTCGCCCTGGCGAGGTCGGGTGCCGCCACGGTGCCTGCCGCGCGGGCGAGGTTGAACGCGATGACCGCCAGGACCAGCCAGGCCGCGTTCGCGGTGAACATCCCGGAGGGCAGGTGCGCCAGTGCTGAGTTCTTCAGGTCGGCGTGGACTTGCTCGATGACCGCGTGATGACGGTGGGTCTTGTCCGCGGCGACGGTGTCGAGGAGGTCCGGATCGGCGGTGGTGAAGAACGCGTGGAAGCGCCAGGTATCGAACAGCGAGTCCTGACCGGCGGCCTTGCGCGCCTGTGCGTTGAAGTCGGGGATCCTGCGTACCACCAGCCGTCCGGGCACGTGGTCAGCCTTCTTCTGCGCAGCGAAAGCAGTGAAGTCGACCTCCGCGACCTCGGCACGCGATATCCACACGCCGCTCGCCTCGTCGAAGACGGCGTCGGTGTACTCGATCGTGGTCCACGCGCCCTCGTCGATGCTGGCGATGGCGGCCTTGACGCGTTGGTCCATCCGGGCGGTGACCGACACCGCGGCCCCACCTTTGAGGGCAGCGTGAATGGGTCCGCGTCCGTAGAACGCCGAATCCATCCGGACAAGGATCAGTTGGGTCTTGCCGAACAGCCGTTGCGCGGTCCTGACTGCATCGGCGACCAGTCGCTTCGCGCCACGGGGCGAGCCGGTCGCGCCCTTGCGCAGGCGCTGGGCCACGATCACCGGCGCACTCGAGGCGGTCGCCAGCGTCGCGATCAGCGCGTTCAGTCCGCGGACCCCGGAGTAGCCGAACCCGGCGCCCTGCTTGGCATGGCCGTGGACCTCGATGATGGTGTCGTCGACGTCGAGCAACGCATACCCGCCCTCGGCTTCCTCAGATCCGGCGGCGGTCCCGACACCCAGGAGTCGGGTGAGGCCAGCCATCGCGATCAGGAACCGGGAGGCAACCGCGTCGAGCTGACGGACATGCCCGAAGGTGAACGCCCGCAGGAACGATCCCAACGTCGAGGGCGCATAGGCGCGGGCGAAGAGCCGTCCCATCCCACCGTGCCGCAGCAGCGCCATGTCATCGATGCTGTCCGCGCCAGCGACCATCCCACCGACCAGCGAGGCCACCTTCAACCCCGCATTCGAGCCCTTGTCGCTCGACACCGTGAGGTGCTCATCAGCCAGCTTCCGCAGCCCAGCCGCCTCGGCCAACCCGAGCACCGGAACCAAGCCACCAGCCGACACGAGATTCGGATCGTCAAAGACCGCAGATGTTCGGATCAGGCTGTGAGAGAGTTTCACCTACGAGATGCCCCTTTGTGCGCGGCGAGATTGAAGCGTGAAGAACTCCAATTCTCCTGCAACACAGGGGCATTCTCATGCCCCGACGCGCTCACCCCACACAGCTCATCGGTGGATTCGGGCTTAGAAAGAAGGTGGCGACCAATGGTGTTCACGACGATCTCGCGCATGTTGTGTTCATACGTGATGTCGGCGAGCGAGATGCGCAGGATGTTCTTGGAAGATTTGCCGCCCAGCCATTGGTCAATGAGGTCAAGCACTGAGTCCGGCGGCGACGCGTGATGCGGGTCGAGGATGTCCATGACCTCGGCTGTCGA
>JAKDKP010000661.1 GCA_030453285.1 Propionibacteriales bacterium | reverse complement strand
GCGCACCGTCCTGTGACCGCCCAGGCGCCCCACCCGGGCTCGACCCAAACAGGGTCGAGCCAGGCGATCCCGACCGAGACAGGGCAGACCGCAACGGGGCAGACCGCAACAGGGCAGACCGCGACAAGGCTGGATGAGACGACACTGGTTGCGCGTGCCCAGGACGGTGACCTGGACTCTTTCGGCCAACTCGTCGACCTCTATTCCGGCCCCCTGTTCCGGCTGGCGCTGCGCATGTTGGATGATCGGGCGCAATCCGAGGACGTCCTGCAGGACACCTTCGTCCAGGTGTGGCGGCGCCTCCACCTGCTGGACCAGCCGGCGGCGTTCCCGAAGTGGATTTATCAGATCGCCACCCGGCAGACGCTCAACGTGTTGCGCACTCGTCGACGCCACCCCGACGAGGCCATCGATCCGATCGAACTGACCAGGCAACCGACTCCACCGACGCAGGACGACGACCCGTCATCGGTGGTCGAGGGGCAGGAGATGGCGTCTGCGCTGCAACACCTCGAAAGCGAACTGCCCACTGACCTGCGACTGGCTTGGGTGCTACACACCCACCATCAGCGCACCTACGCCGAGATCGCCTTGATCACCGGCGCCTCAGAACCAACGGTCCGGGGACGCATCGCCCGGGCCCGCAAGCGCCTCGCGGAAGGAATGACGCCATGGCGGTAGAGCATGACGACAACGACCGACTCGACTGCGGTCGTACCGTTGACGAGGTGTGGGCCCGCGTCGACGGACCACCCGATCAGCACACCCGGAACTGCGAGGCCTGCACCGCAGCTCGGGCGAATCTGCTCCGCCTGGACGAGGCAGTGCAGGCGGTGACGGCCGCGGACGGGCCAGAACCCGAACCGGGGGTGAAGGCACGCATCATGGAGGTTGCGCGCCGCGAGGCTCGGCGTGGACGCCGCATTCCCCTCGAGGTGTCCACCGATGATCCGACCGGGATCGAGCTGTCCGAGCGGAGCGATGATCTGGCGATCACCGAGCAGGCCGTGATCGAGGTGGCCCGCCGCGCGGCCGACGGTCTCGGCGACCTGCGAGCCCGACGGATCTCCGTGGTCCGCAGTGACGACGCGATGGCCCCGCCACCTCCGGCCCGCCCCACGTCGGTGGTGGTCCGGATCAGGATGACCGTACGGGCCGGTGCGGCCATTCCGGCTGCCGCCGACGCCCTGCGGGGAGCCGTGCGCAAAGCCGTCCTCGCCCGGACGGGCCTGCACACTGCCAGTGTCGACGTCGACGTCGAGGACGTGCACGATGCCTGACCGCGACCTGCTGCTCGATGCGCTGGCCGCGCGGTTGACCGCACTGCCCGGGATCGCCCGGCTAGAGCCGACCCTGCGGGATGTGGTGGCCGCCACCGCTCGGGCCACCGCCCAGAAGGTCGGCCTTCCCCCGTCCGACAGCGTGGCCGGGGTGATGATCACCGCCAGCGACGCCGGCACCGATGTGAGCGTGGACATCAGCACGACCGCCCCGCCCACTGCCCTCGAGACCGCCCAACAGGCACGGCAGGCAATCACCGAGGTGCTCACCGCGCATGGCCGTCACCCCGGTCGGATCGTGGTGACGGTCCTGGGCGTCGAGGCTTAGCCGGAGACGTCAGAACGAACGCTGGTCGGGCCCGTCGTACTCCGACAGGGGACGGATCAGCGCGTTGTCGGCTCGCTGCTCCATGATGTGCGCGGTCCACCCAAGGATGCGTGAGGCGATGAACAGCGGAGTGAACATACCGGTGTCGAAGCCCATCAGGTGGTAGGTCGGCCCGGCGGGATAGTCGAGGTTGGGCTTGATCGACTTGGCCTCCTCCATCGCCTGCTCGAGGCCGTCGTACAGGCCGAGCATCTCGGGTCGGTCGTAGTACTTGATCATCGTGTCCAGTGCGGACTTCATGGTCGGCACGCGGGAGTCGCCGTTCTTGTAGACGCGGTGACC